>JAKPPK010000090.1 GCA_029547385.1 Candidatus Latescibacterota bacterium | reverse complement strand
GCGGCGATTCGCGGCAGAAGGAAACGCCGACATGGTGGGAAAACTCAGGGAGTCACCCGTCACCCTGACCGGGCAAATACCCGACTCCTATATCAAGATCCGCGACAAAGCCATGCATGAACTCGGCATCGGAACAATGCGCACCATGCGCAACGTGTTCACCGGTCTGTTCATCCCGTCGCTGTTGTTCGACGAATACTCGCTTGGGGAGAAGTACAGGCTGTGGGCGGGCAAATCGCACGCAGGTGTAAGCGTTATCTGGAATGACATCATTTCCACGGACCTGTCTGAAGAGATCACGTCACTCGATATCCCTGTCTACTTCCTCCACGGGAGATACGATTACACCTGCTCGTTTGCGCTGGCAGAGGAGTTCTTCAGAAAAATCGAGGCACCGGTCAAGGGATTTTACGTGTTCGAGAAGTCGGCGCATTGTCCGCTATTTGAGGAACCACTGAAAACCGTGGGAATTATCAGAGATGATGTCTTACGGGGGAGGAACGATCATGCGGACGTGAAATAGAACTCATGCGGCACCCGCCCGCGCGAAATCGGGAACCTCCCCCAGGGTCACGAAGAAGCGTGACCCTCCACCCCGGCCCGCCAGATCCCCGCCTGCGCGCTTGACGTCAAGGAAGACACATGTGCGGTTTTTCGCGGCGGAGCATGGTCAGCATGCGACCGGAGGAAGAGCGCGGGGTCATTGTGGTTCCTCCCGTACACACGCAGAGCCGCTCAAAGACATGTCTTTGCGGCCCTGTGGTCTGCTGCAAAGCGTTGTACGTGCCCGCCACGGGCAGGGGATCCACTACCGTTCCTGCTACTCCCCTGCGTTTGTGGCTTCTCCGGTCAGACGATCCATGGCGTGCGTGCCCGCCACGGGCAAGAGGCTTGGTGCCGCTTGCCGCTACTTTCCTGTATTCGTGGCTTCTCCGGTCAGACAATCCATGGCGTGCGTGCCCGCCACGGGCAAGAGGCTCAGCGCCGCTTGCCGCTACTCTCCCGTATTCGTGGCTTCTCCGGTCAGGCGGTCCATCGCGTGCTTGCCCGCAGCGCCGCCGTGGCTGTCCGCCGAGCCGACGCCGCCGAGCACGTCGCCACCGATGGTTCCGACATTGATGTCGATATCCGAGCGGGCTTCTATGCGGTCCACGCGCCCGTCGCGAATCCAGATGATGCGGTCGGAGACGTTCAACATGCTGGGGTCGTGCGTGTTGGAGATGATGGTGACGCCCATCTCCTTGTTGAGCTTGCGGAGGAGTTCGATGATGTCGTGCCCGGTTTTCAGGTCGAGGTTTGCCGTCGGTTCGTCCGCCAGAATGATGGAGGGATCATTCGCGAAGGACCGCGCAATCGCAACGCGCTGCTGCTGCCCGCCGGAAAGCTCCGTCGGCTTGTGCTGCCACCGTTCCCCGAGGCCCACGGTATCCAGCAGGCCGCGCCCCTTCGAGATCGCCTCATCGTTTGAAAGCCCGGCGAAAATCATCGGCAGGGTGACGTTTTCCAGCGCCGTCATCACGGGGATGAGGTTGAATGTCTGGAAAATGTAGCCGATCTTCCGGCAACGGAGCCATGCGAGCTCGTACGCGTCCAACTGGGCTATATCCACCTCGTCGATGTACACCGTTCCATCAGAGGGTTTGTCCAGACCGCCGATCATGTTGAAAAGCGTGGTTTTGCCGGAGCCGGACGGACCCATGATGCTGATGTACTCGCCGCGCTTGATTTCCAGATCGATGCCCTTCAGCGCCTCCAGATAGCCCTCACCCATCGGGAACCGTTTCCGGACGGCGCGCGCGCGAACGGTGTTTTCCTGTGTACCTGCCATCGAGCTAACCCCTCATTCGAGATGAAGCAGTGAATATCTGTCAGACTTCCGTGCGCATTGCGTCTGCCGGTGGCATCTGGGATGCGCGGTATGCGGGAAAACTGGCACCCAGCAGCGTCAACAAAAGCCCGATGACCGTTGCCAGCAGGATGTTGATCACCATCTGCGACCAGGGCAGAATTCCCATAACGGCGAACCCGTGTTTGACCAGCGCACTCACCAGCACCAGCGCCGCACCGATCAGCGCGCCGGTAAACGACCCTACCAGCCCCTGGAACCCGGATTCGAGCAAAAACAGCTCAATCACAAATATGTCCAGCGCTCCGAGGCACTTCATCGTTCCGATTTCCTTGTAGCGCTCGGTTACCGACATCAGCATCGCGTTGGCAATTCCGATGACGCATACGATCAGCGACATGGTAACCAGCCATGCCTGACGTGGCTCCGCGGCAAGCAGGGTCAGAATAAACCTGATTCCGGTTCCAGATACCTGCGAGCCCTCGTCCGGATTCACGGCCAGTTCGACAACCGCGGAATTCAGGACGGAGACCAGGAAGGCGATGGCGAAAAAGATGCCCGCGATAGTAATGATCGACCGCCAGAACCTTATGCGGAGGCTCTGAAACGCGATTTTCAGCGCCGTGGCGAACGGCGTTGCCACGCTGGAAGTCTTCATGTCGGTGCGCAGACGCCGGATTGCTTCTTCGTGGGTGATCTGTTCATCCATGGGTGCCTCGTTTCAAGCCTTCCGCCCGTTATCGCTTCGTTTTCCGCCGCTGCCGCGGCACTTCAAAACCGACGAAGTTCTTCTTCGCCAGCCTCCGGAGATACTCGATCAGCGACGCTTCCGCCTCCCGGCGGTTGAGGTTGTACTGCGCGCTGAGTTCGGCAATCATCTCCCGCACCGTGAGGCGGCGCTCGATCATCTTCCACACGGCCGTGCCCACCTCATCCAGCGCGATAACCCGCTCCTTCGGGGTGTAGATGATCTTGGAAAGCAGCGTTGCCCACCACACTTCGCGACGCGGGATTGTAATCTGCACTTCCTGCTGATTGTTCAGCGACCAGCTGATCGCCTGATTCAGCACCGGCCGTGAGCTGAGCAGGTCATCCTTAGTGAGCCGGGGCGCTTCCCGCTTTTTGAACAGCTTTCCGAACATACTCCCCGGGAGACTTTCGTGCTGATGGAGACGGTGGATTACGAGAAGGTAAGAATAACGGGAAAAAGGTTGCGCGCGCAAGGCGGTGTCTGTGCGAACGAAAACCAGCCGCCCCACCCGTCGGCGGGGAAACGCGTGGGAACACGCACGCTCCACCGTTCCAGCAGCGGAAGGTTGTCCCGCGATTCACCGATGTGGACATCCAGCCGTTCATGCTGCTGAAACGACGGTCCACTGCCGGATCCCGCCGTCATTCCCGCGTGCTCGGCGGCGCACGAAGCGAAGGCGGGAATCCAGCGCCGCGATGCATGTGGCAATGTGTTATTGCCCGGTTCCGGCGAGGCCCTGGGCGATACGCTGCATATTCGTGAGCAGCGCATCCACCTCGCACGGACAATCATACGCAGCCTGCGCCAGGATTTCGCCCGTCTCGACATCTATCATCCGCGCCGTGACGGTGTACGTGCGCCCCACCTTGCCCACTGAGCCAACCACCACGGCGTTTGCCCCGACAAGGTGGCCCAATTCCAGATAGCACCGCTCCGTGTCGCACAGCCCCGATTGCTGAAAGCTGTGCTCCTGAAGCAGTTCCGCCATTCG
>JAKPPK010000178.1 GCA_029547385.1 Candidatus Latescibacterota bacterium | reverse complement strand
AGCCCTTTCCTCGGAAGCGCTGAACTCGAACAACAAGGCCTTTCTCGAACTCGCGAAAACCCATCTGGAGAAATTCCAGGAGGGTGCAAAAACGGATCTCGAAGCGCGCCAGAAGGCCGTTGAAGAACTGGTCAAACCGGTAAAGGAATCCCTCGTCTCCATGGATACGAAGCTTCAGGAACTGGAAACGAAGCGTGTATCCGCGTATGCCGAGCTACTGACGCAGGTCAACGCGATGAAGGACCAGCAGTCCCAGCTCAGAAACGAGACCTCCCGGCTCGTACAAGCCCTTCGAACGCCCAATGTCCGCGGCAGATGGGGCGAAATCCAGTTACGTCGCGTGGTCGAGATGGCCGGAATGTTGAATTACTGCGATTTCGACGAGCAGGTGACTGCAAAAGAAGGCGAAATCCGCCCCGACATGATAATCCGGCTCCCCGGCGGGCGAAACATCGTCGTCGATGCAAAAACCCCCATCCTTGCCTACCTTGATGCTATCGAGACAGACAACGAAGAGAAACGCAAGGAGCACCTCGCGCGGCAGGCGCAGCACGTCCGTGAACACATCAAAAAACTCAGCGCAAAAAGCTACTGGGACCAGTTCGACAACACCCCCGAGTTTGTCGTCCTGTTCCTTCCCGCCGAATCCCTTTTTGCTGTCGCTCTCGAACAGGACCGCACTCTCATCGAAGAGGGCGTGAAACAAAGAGTCATCCCGGCCTCACCCATCACCCTGATCGCGCTCCTCCGCGCGGTTTCGTACGGATGGCGGCAGGAGGATATCGCCAAAAGTGCGGAAGAAATCGCCGCGCTGGGAAAAGAGCTTTACGATCGGATCGCCAACATGGCGGACCACCTCGACCGATTAGGTGACCGCCTCAAAAGCGCCGTGGACAGCTACAACAAAGCCATCGGCTCGTTCGAAACCCGGGTTCTGGTTTCCGCCCGCCGCTTCAAGGAGCTGAAAGCGGCCGCCGGAAACGAAATCAAAGAAATCCCCCAGCTCGATATCGTCCCGCGCACGGTGGATATTCCGGATTTCCCCGCGCCGAGGTTATCGCCGCCCGCCCCCGACAACGAACTACTGGCTGGCGCCTGAGCACCACAACACACTTTCGCGGACTCTTCTTGCTTCCCTGTCATATCCGACTGTGGCAAGGAAACGTGTTCGTGTCAATACTTTTGCCTTCGATTTTTCAATTCTGGTACAGTTTTTTTTGAAACCTCGATTCGGCGGGGCTTGCGAGGAAACACGAAGCTCCCTCCTTCGGGGTTGGACTTGACGCGGTTCCCTCAGGCAGCGCTCATCATCAGGCGGACCTCACGGCCCGACAAAGGGACCACAAAGCCGTTGTCTATCGGCACGTGCGGGCGTTCCGAATCCCCGAACGCCGTCCAACCGGTAATCTCCTCGCCCGGCACACCGGTCACCAGTACGTCGTTCTCGTAAGGGTCTTCGTTCACCAGCGCGAGAAATGTCCGCCCGCCGAATTCCCGCATGAAGCACGAAACACCTCGCGTCGGGGGGTACTGCTTCGTGTCCACCCGAACCTCAAGAACCGGTGCGTGTTCTGACAGGAGAAAAGGCGAGAGTTCGGACAATTCGCGGACTACCGCCATGAGGTCATCCAGGAACGGCGCGGGCCGGTCCTCATGTGCAGAGCCGTACCAGAGAAGACCCCGCGCCCCGTGAGCGATTGCCTGCCATGCCATGAACCGGTAATCACACCTGGTAGGGTACGCGATCGGGACGTCGGGATGACGTTTCCGCTCAAGGCGGTGCCACGAAAACGCCTGCTGAACAAACCAGAACTCGTGGTCCGGGGCTGTCGCCCGGAAGCGGTCGCAAAGAAGGGCGATCATATCGTGTGTGCGGATCCTCGCGCGCCGGGGGTCTGGAGTCTGGGGAAGAACAGGGTAGAAGTCAGTGCTGATGATATCCAGGAACGGAAGACACCGGGAAACGATCTCCATGTCGGATCGAGCGGCTTCGTTCAACCAGATGGGACGCCCCGGGTCCAGAGAGCGGACGATCGCGGAGCCGCGTTCCAGACCGAGAACGAGCGCATCGTATTCCTGCGCCAGTTCTTTTCGCATCCGTTCCGGCTGATCCCACCAGAAGCTCGCCAACACACCGGTAACCCTGCGGTTGGTATTCCAGATGATTTCGTCCGGAGCCTCCCATACGTACAGCGCCGGATGGTCTTTCAGGGCGCTGACAGCGGCTCGCAGCGCCGCGCCGTCGTCGTCCTCACGCAGCACCATGGGCAATGAAACCCACCCTTTCATGCCGTGGCGATGCACTGAGTCCAGGTCCTCGCGGCTCGCGCAAGGCAGCAGATTGATTCCGGCGGATTTCCAGTGAGCCCATTCCTCCTCGTTGCGGGGTAGTTCATACATTCCGAGCGGGAAGCACGTTCCAATCGCCATCATACGTTCTCCCAGAGGCAACGCTTGGTCGCAGGTCAAACCCTGCCAGATGGCCCTTCGACCCGCGTCAGGAAACCGGTAGGGCCGGGGAAATCGGGCACGGCAGCTCTCACAGAAAAAGCGGTCGAAGCACGTGGAAGAAGACGACGCACAGGAGGCCGGCGGCGGGAAACGTAATCAGCCACGACCACACGATTTGTCGCACCATTCCCGTGTTGACCGCGGACAGCCCTCGGGCAAACCCCACGCCCACTACCGCCCCGATGATGATGTGGGTTGTCGACACAGGCAGCCCCAGTTTCGACCCGAGCAGCGTTATGGATGCAGTGCTGAACTGAATGACGAAACCACGGCTCGGAGTCACTTCCGTAATCTTCTTCCCGATGGTTTCTATCACCTTGTAGCCGTACGTCGCAAGACCGACTACGATGCCTGCTCCGCCGAGGGCCATCAGAATCGTCGCAGGGTCATGGAAATAGCTCAAAAATCCGGCTTTGCTCGACACCACAACGGCGGCCATCGGCCCGACCGCGTTGGCTACATCATTCGAACCGTGAGCGAACGACACGTAGCACGCCGTAATCACGAGCAGCGGACGGAACTGGCGTTCCACGTTGCGGGATTGAATATCCCTGTCCGCTCCGTGGTCTTGTCGCCGTCCCAGAACAACCCGCGCGCCCACGGCGGAAAGAACACCCACGCATCCCGCCAGCGCAAGCGCGTGGCCGATGGGGAGATCAAGATGGAGGTTCGCCAGCCCCTTGTAGACCATGGAGAGGGTCAATACCGCGCCGGTCACACCGATGAGCAACGGTGTGACCATTCTCGCGCGTCTTGCAGGATGGTCGTGCGCAAACACCGCCCTCCGTATCACCCGGAAAAGCACCCAGGCGAAAAGACCCCCGAGGAACGGTGACAGTACCCAGCTCGTCCCGATTCCGGCCAGTGTCATCCAGCGAACTGCATCCCCGCCGCTCGCCGCGAATCCGAACCCCGCCACCGCGCCGATGATGGAGTGTGTCGTGGACACAGGCCACCCCTTCCACGTCGCAATGTGGAGCCAGACTGCCGACGCCAGAAGTGCGGCGAGCATGCCGACTCCCATGAAAGGGCCAACTTTCTCCACAAGAGGGACGTTTATCACCTCGTACCGGATCGTGTTGGTAACCTGCCCGCCGGCGAAAAAGGCACCGGAAAACTCAAAAACCGATGCAACAGCTACCGCGGCACCCAGAGTGAGAACACGAGATCCGACGGCGGTTCCCATCGCGTTGGCAACGTCGTTCGCGCCAATAGTCCACGCCAGATAGCACCCGGCAACCAGGCCAAAAATGGCGAGGATGACGGGATCCGGCACGACGGGCTCCTGGATTCGGGGGAACGAAAGCGGTTGATGTCAGTGCGCGAGAAACATTCGAAGCCTGTTGGCGGCTTTTTCCGCCCTGTTCGCCACACTTCCAAGACGGCGGATGATCTCGATCCACATGAATAACGCGCCAGGTTTCATCGAATCCTCGATCTCGAACAACCTGCGCGAAAGCGCTTCCTGCGCGTTGTCTGCTTCGTGTTCCAGTCTGCCTACCTTCCGAATCAGTTCCGTAACGCGCTCGGCTTCCTTGCCGACGAACGAGGCCTCGACAAGACGATCCAGTTCGCCGATTACCTGCGAGTAGGAGGCCACCGATTCCAGCGTTTTCTGAACAAAGGGATCCAGCAGATCCACGAGCGCAGGCTGGACTTCCATCTTCCGCATCGTGACGATCATTCCGACATCCTCCGCCGCGTCGGAAATGCCGTCCTGCGTGGAAAGTATGTCGAGCAGGTCCTGTCTTGCCACCGGAAGGAAGATACTTCGAGGCAGATGATCCCGCAGTTCGTTTTTGATCTCATCGGCGGCGTTTTCGAGGGCGGAAATCTCACGTGCGAGCTGTTCCGTGCGAGGGTAATTGCCGGCCAGAACGGAATCCATGAGCGGATCCAGCAGTTGCACGCACTTGTCCACTGCGCGCATGTGCTCCTGAATGGCGCCCCACGGAGAATGCGAAAACAGGGCAAGAATAGAGCGAGCCATGGCACACCCCCTCGGAAGGTAAAGGCGAGTCGCAACGTGTTCACGGAAAGTATACGGAAAGCCGACCTGCGGAGAAATGCGTTGGCAGGCTGCGCTCGGTCCCGTCGGTTTTCCTCGCTCCCGTGGGGAACGGACCCGCCAGCGGGATTCTGCTCAACGGGAGAGTACCACCCGGACGAGTTTCCGGCTCGAACCTGCATCCAACCGGACGAGGTACACTCCGCTTGCCACGGGTGCGCCAGAATGATCGCGCCCGTCCCACACTTCCGAAAAGTTTCCCGCGTCGCGGTGCCCAGCAGCGAGTTCGCGCACGAACTGGCCCGTCACCGTGTAGACCGCAAGGCGCACCTGCGCCGGCTCAGGGCAGTCGAACCGGATAGTGCACCGCGGGTTGAACGGGTTTGGCGAAACGGACAGGGTGACCTGTGCCGGCGTCGGATAACCACCGGAACGGAGAGACGCTTCCTCGTTCACCGAACCCTTCACAAAGCGCGCTTCTCCGCTCGTTGAACGCACGACAACGGCTCCCGGTGAGAGCGGCCGCGCTCCGGCTGCGGCAATCAGAACCTGATCCGCCGACCGGACGGTTTCAACCAGCCAGTCGCTTGGAAACTCGGGTACGACAGAACCTCCTTCAAAGACAGCGCTTACGGAGAAAACGGGACTTTCGGTGTACAGGCGCCACGCCGCGCCGTCCGACGAACCGATTTTCACGAGTTCCGCGTCAAGCAGGGCGGGCTTTGCGGTCTGCCGCCAGTTCCCCGTCACATCGCCCACTGCCTGAATGGAAAGGTCCCGCGGCACTGTTTCGCCGAGCGTGCCCGTGACAGTGAGCGACTCCGGAACGGCAACCGCAAGGCGCCCCCCGGAAAAAACCTTGCGTCGCCCCACCACGAACTGCAGAATCTCCGCGGCATCATGGGTCGTCAGCGAGCCGTCGCCTGTGACGTCCGCCACCGCCATCGGGGCGCCGAGCGGCGCCCCCGTGACAACTGCCCGAAGCACCTGAGCCGCGTCAAAGGCAGTCACTGCCGGACGGAAAGGCGTCTCCCCCGTGATCGTGACACCGACCCGGTGGGTTCCCACGGCAAAAGGCCCTGCAACGAAAATGCCGTCCTCCCCGCTCGTGGCCTGCGCAAGGGCGTTTTCTCCGGTGACCGTGAATGATATGCCGGATACCGCAATTCCTCCGGCATAGCGGACGGTTCCATACAGGAAGAACCCCGAACCGGGATACAGATCCACCCGATGCTGCAGCCTGTCCCCCGACTCCCAGACTGCGGCAGGGACCTCCACGCATTCGGAACCGTCCACCATGAACCGGAGCGAATCACCCGGTACCGCGCCTTCGTCCTCCGGCGTGAGCGGGTCATCCCCGTACACGTGGAGGTACCCGTACTGGCCAGGAGTCACCACAACGAACCGGCCGCATTCCACCCCGTCCGGATCGAACACCTGCACAAGCGAACCTGCGGCAAGCGGACGGCCGTCCGGGCCCATACTGGACGGGCTGAAGTAATCCCGCCAGTACTGGCTCGGGGAAAGCGCCGCGGCCGGTCCCCCGAGAACAAGGGCCGCGGCAAGGACGCCGTACGCCGTCGGTCGGTGCATCCAGTGGCTCCTAACGCGCAAGAACCGCTCTCCGGGTGATCACACCGTCCGGTGCTGACAACCGGATGACGTAGAGGCCGCTGGCAACGGCACGACCGTTTTCGTCAACGCCGTCCCACGTTGCCTCGTGACGCCCCGGCCCGAGATCTGCGCTGATAACCGTGCGCACGTGTCGTCCGAGACCGTCGAAGACCTCCATGCGCGTATGTCCGCGGGTGGCCAGCTCAAATCGCAGCAGCACCGAGGGATTAAACGGGTTGGGTTGTGGCCCGTCGAACGCGAACCGCGCCGGCCGTGCTTCGCTCACCGCGGTCGGCGCCGACGAGAGCGCCAGATCGACCCGTGTCACAGAGAGCGAGCCGGTCCAGACCGCCATTTTCCCCGGATATTCACGTCCGTCGACGATCACGCGCAGCGCGTCACCCGGACGCGCACCTTCGTCCGCGTCCGTCGCCGGGTCGTCCCCGTACGCATGAAGGAAGCCGTACCTGCCTGCCGCACGGGTTACCGTCCGCGCACAGACAATTCCGTCCGGATCGCGCAAGAGGACCTCCGTCCCGGCGGGAACCGGCACGCCATCAACCGTCAGCGTTCCGTAGAAGTCAGCCCATTCCCTTGTCGGGGGCGGCTCCTCCGCCATCAGCGCCGCTTTTGCGTGCGGGGGTTGAGCGATCGCAGCACCCGGC
>JAKPPK010000149.1 GCA_029547385.1 Candidatus Latescibacterota bacterium | reverse complement strand
CTTCCGGGCATACGTCGGGCAGTTCGTCACACACGCCGGATCCAGTCCGCCCATCACACGCTCAATGCAGCCCACGCACTTCGTCACCGTCCCCTCCGTAAAGTGCGGGTAACTCTGCGCCTCAAACGGCGTCAATCCCTTACCCGGGAAATAGCCCTTCAAAGCACCCCGGTTCAGGTAATGGCGGTTCTGATACGGACAGGCCACGTAACACGCCCGGCAGCCCATACACTTCGTGTAATCCACCAAAACCACGCCCGTCGCCTCGTCCGTGTAGCTCGCACCCGTCGGACAGGTCTTCTCGCACGGTGCCTCTTCGCAGTGGTTACACAACTGAGGTAAATAAACCCGTGTCACATTCGGAAACACCCCGACCTCGTCGATCAGGGTCTTCGTCCAGTACATCCCCCGTGGAAGACCGTACTCCGTCTTGCACGCGAGCGAACATGCCTGGCATCCTATACAAAGCTTCAAATCAATTACCATGCCCCAAATCATCTTGTATTCCTCCTCATTATCCTTAAAGACTGCTGCCTTGTCTCTGGTCCATCCGGCTCCCCGGGGCGACTTGCCACCCCGGAATGTCCGTTCCTGTCGCCTAGTAGCGCGGAGGCGGAGGCGGCGCAGGCAGCTTCGTGATCTTCACCTTCGCCACCGATTCCATGGCGCCCGATACGCAGTCTGTCCACTTTACCCCTACACCCAGAAGCGTGTTGAACTGACCGCCACCCAGCCGGGTAATGGGACTGTGGGTCACCGTCCGGTTCGTCGCGTTCGAGATGCCGATACACTCCGGATGAATCCCTTCCGACAGTTCGGCCCAGCCCGTCAGAACACCATACTGCGACCGCACTTCGATGTAGTCTCCCTGCTTGATGTTCCGCGCTTTCGCTGCCTTCGGATTGATCATGAGACCCCGATGATGGGGATCGCGGTCCACCAGCTCACGAATCCATGGAATCGAGAGATTCTCCGTAAAGTTCAAAATGGTTTCCTTGAAAGTAATGGCATACATGTCATATTCGGGAGGTTCCACATGCACCGGTGAGAGCTGGCCGTCGGGAATCGCCCCATACTCGTCAAAATCCCAGGGCTCCGGCAACTGGATGTTGAACTCCTTGAACTTGTGCTCCAGTTCCTGGCGGGTCTCCAGGAAAAACTCGCAGTAGAAGGGACGCCGCATGTCCTTGCCACGCTTGTCGCTGACAAAGTACTTGCGTGTCGGCGGACGGACGACGGTGTTATGACCGTTCTCCATGAACCACTCAATGGGCTTCTCGCCGCCCCAGACGGTCTTCGTCCAGTAGCGGCCGCAATTATCAAGAAACTCCTTGTGGGTGTAGCGCTTCGTCACATCCAGCATCAGATCCGAATCGTTGACCAGACCCGTAATGAAGGCGTTTACACCGTTCATGATGTCCAGTTTCCCGATCCGCTCCGCCAGCTCCGCCATGATATCGAACCCGTCACGACAAGAACCGGGGGCCTTAACCACAGGCTGGCGACAATTCAGGCCTTCCGTTACCGGCGGTTCACACATCAGCAGCGCCCAGGACTCAAGATAAGTTTGATCAGGCAGGATGATGTCCGCGAACGTGCTCGTCTCATTGTGGAACAACTCAACGGCAAAAATAAACTCCAGGCTCCGCAGAATATCGTACCAGCGCTCCACGTTCCCCGGCATGGACCAGATGGTGTTGGAGTGATACAGGCAGCAGACCTTCGGCTTAAACTGCACCCCCCATTTGGGGCCGTCCAGAATCGTATGGAACGCAAACTGCCCCGCATCGACACCGATGGGCATCAACTCGCACAACTGGGTCGTGTTCGGCGGCCAGCTGAAGGGGACTTCGGGATGAAGCTGGTGGGGCTTCGGATCAAGCAACCCGTCGAGGCCCGGCTCCTCCGTCCAGACCATGTGGGGAGAACCCAGCACCACACCCAGCATCCCCCCGGGCACATTGTAGGCACCAACCAACATGTTCAGAAGGATGAATACCTGGTTGTCCATGCACCCCCCCTTGTGACCCTGGGCGCCCCGGTACCAGTTCGCCGACACGGGACGGAAGGGATAAACCTCCCCGTCAATCGTGATAGTCGCACCGATCTGCGCCGCCTCCCCGAATTCCTTCGCAATCCGGCGGACCGTCGCCGCCGGTACCGTCGTGATCTTTTCCACCCACTCGGGGGTATATTCCTTGTAGCGATCCTTGATGAACTGCAGGGCCGGACGCACCCGCTCCCCTTCAACCTCGTAGTTCCCGAACAGGGCAATGTCCTTGATCGTCGGATCGTCGAAGACTTTCGCCTTGTTATCGACGGGATCCC
>JAKPPK010000148.1 GCA_029547385.1 Candidatus Latescibacterota bacterium | reverse complement strand
ACGCTGAGGCCATCCACGAACGGTATTGGACCTCCAACCGACACGTCGAACATGTAATCCGGCGCGTTCGCGTAGTCCGTTTCCATGATGCGGTGATGGTGCCGCCAGAGCTGGAGCATGCTGTCTGCGCGCGCCACACTGTCCGCGTGCGTCCGCCGGGATGCCGGCAGGGTTGGTATCCACTTTATCCAGCCGGGGAACACCGTGATGGAGTCACCGGTCACCGTGGTCTGAATGTTATCAATTTTGTAGGGCGTCGTTATCGAAGCGTCGGAGCCGTACACCTGCCACTCTTTTGTGGATTTGCCGTAGGCGGACCCGTTCCAGTGCTTCTTCTGCGCAGGCGTATACGTAGCACGGCCATTCATCCAGATGCGCTGCGCATCATCTCTCGTCACAACGTTGATAACACCCGAGCGCACGTTGCCATACTCGGCGTTGAAGCCCGACGTCAGGATCTGCACTTCCTGCACCGAGGTAATCGGAATGCTGGACGCATTGTACCGCGCGACACGATCATCGGTCATCATGTGGCCGTTCAGCATGAGCTGCGTTTCCTCGGCGAGGCCGCTTCGGAAATTGCCGCCCGGTTCCGCCGAAATCGCCCCGGCGAGCGAGGTCACGTTCGGCAACGCAACCACGTCTTCCGGCGCCAGGGTGGATCGGCTGCCCGCAACGTCAAGCTGAATGACTTCGCGCGGCGCAACAACGGTCAGCGCTTCCACTTCAATCGCTGACGACGCAAGTTGAAAATCGGCCGGCGTGGTACGATCAATATTAACAATCACTCCCTCCCGCGTGATGGGAGCGTAACCCAGGAGTGACGCCTTCACGGAATACGAGCCCGGCGGAACGCCGATGATGAAGTACCGGCCATCGGCATCTGTTGTCGAACCGAGGCGCAACCCCTCAATCAGCACCGCAGCTCCCGGAATCGGCTGCCCGGTGGCACGGTCGGTCACCTGACCCGCGATTTTGCCTGTCGTGCCGGCCCGAAGCGAGGTCCCATAAAGCGTCGCGAGCGCGCACGCAAGTGCGGCGACCCATCTTGCCTTGGACGATGACCAGCGAATCATTGACTCTGCCTCCTGTCGAGAGGTCAACAACTAGGCCAAACAGAGGCTGCCGCACCAGAGGCGTGACAACCCGTGCGCCGTTCGAAAATTCAAAAAAGTCGTCCGGGAAACTTCACGAAGTACGAGAGGAGCGGACTGCGTATCCCCCGCATCTCCCTTCCTCAAGGTGACACGGGCGTGCGTCATGCAGCGCGGACACGCAGTTGCAGTACCCATTCCGACCGCCTTCCCTACGGTGCTGGATGGTGCTCTCCCCAAGTAATATATCCCGACCTCCCATTTCCATCAAGACGGGGGGTCGTTAAAGATTCAACGCGGCACACATTCAATTTGCCACGTAAGAAGTATCTGACCTATTTGAACTCCACCGCGTGCCCTGACATCGGGAACCATATCATGTCAACCAGAAAACACATTGCCGTCCCGACAAACGCGCCCACCACAATGCCGACAAACAGGGGTACCGTGCGACGGAAGAGCTTGATTCCTCCAAGACGCAGCGTAAGAGATTTCGCAACCCACGCGATCAGGAATGAAAGGATACTCTCCTTGATGTGGAACGAAAAACAGATGGCCAGCCCGATTGGATGCAGGGGCCACCACGGAAACGCGTACCGCAGAACGCTGAAAAGCACCATCAAACAGCCACCGATGCCGAAAAACGTGATGCGCCGGAAATCTGCCGGCAACGGGTTGCTGATCCATTTCATGAGGGAAATGAAGGGATCTGCCGGTCCGCTTCTGAAAATCCAGTCCGTGAAGTTGTACCCGCCGTACGCAACGCCAAGGTAGAGCGTGTACCACGTCGCAAGCAGTGTCGTGGCAACCGTGACGATGACGATTGCGGGATTCAGTCTGCGACGCGGAATCTCCATCTGCTG
>JAKPPK010000122.1 GCA_029547385.1 Candidatus Latescibacterota bacterium | reverse complement strand
GACGACGAGCTCCTCGCGCTGGCGTACCCGGCGCTGCTGAAGTACGAAACCGACCCGGAACTGCTCAAAATCTATCGGGAAAGTGTCGAGCGGTGGTACTCGGGCATCAAAGACGACCAGAGTCCGTACTTCAACTTCCTGTACGCTTCTCTGACCGGCAGCGATCCCAGACTTGCCGAGTCTGTCGCGTTCCTGCGCGATTGTCCTGTCGACCTCATCCGCTGGACCATCGACAACTCCTGGCGCGAAGACCTCCGCCTGGTGCGTGCACCCGAAGTCGAGCCCTTGCAGACCGACCGGATGCTTCCCGCCGACGAGCGCGGCACTGCGCGGTGGGACAACAACCCCTGGGCTGCCGTCCAGGGCGACGGCGCTCACTCGGAAAGTACCGCTACCTTCTGGCTCCTGCCCTACTGGATGGCCCGCTACCAAAACCTGATCCAGGCGGCGGAGAAGAGGTGAGAGGGAATGCGTAGACACGGCGCTGCTGGCGCTGTCCGTTGATCGTCTTGTTCCGATGTATCGGACTGCAAGGACACCAACATCACTTGGTCTGTCGAGGTTCCGCCCACAACGGAGCCCGGCGCCGCAACACGCGTCTATTTTCCGATCTTTTTCGGCGCCCGGACCGACTATATGCCTCAATGGCTCGCATTCCGAGATTAGCCCATTTTCCGCAGTTGGGGGCGGTGATCTCAAGATTTCTTAGGAAATACGGCGATTGGCTCCAAAAGTCTGCACTACATTTTGGATCGCCGTTTAGATGGACTTGGGTTTGTTGGGTAGTGGCAGTCCGAGTTTCTGCAACAGAATGGCGAGGTGGGTTTCGGGCCGGCTGACGGTACGCAGGCGGATTGGTGTGCCGGTCGCGGCGGGCAGTACGATGTCCAGTGAGCGGACTTCGGCCATTTGTTCGAGGAGTTTTCTGGGGGCGTCGCCCAGGCCGCAGCCGTTCATCCATTGTTGGAGGGTGCGCCACATCACCAGGGCCAGAAAGCACACCAGGATATGGGCTTGGGTGCGGTCTTCTTTATGGTGGTAAATGGGGCGAAGTCCCAGGTCGTGTTTGCTGATGCGGAAGCTGTCTTCGATCTGGGTAAGCCCGATGTAGGTTTTCCAGAGGGTGGCGGCGTCCTGTCCGGTCAGATTGGTGCGCAGCAGGTAACAACCGTCGGATAGTTCGGCCCATTCGCGGTTTTCTTCGCGTTGGGAAATCGTGATGGTAAGGCGCTGGCGGCTTTTATGATGGGCATCGTCGGTGGAACCGATGTTCACTTGGAAGAGACGGGCGGCGCGGGGGTATTTCTGGAACAGTCGGCCCACGCGGCGTTCGGCCTGGCTGCGGCTGCGGAGGGCACGGCGGGGGGCGTCGATGTGGGTCTTGAGTTTGTCGAGGGCGGTTTGGAGGCGTTCGCGCTGCTTTTCGCGCATGGCGCGTTCTTTTTCAATACGGCCCGCGGAACGGCACAGCACGAAGGTTTCGCGTCCGCCGTCGGGCGCGGGACATAGCTTTACTTCCACGCCGGGTTCCACCGTTTCCCAGTTTTCCTCCAACAGGTGCCGCTCGTAGTTTTTGAGTAGGCTCTTGGGCGTGCCGACCAGGTATTGGGCGCCATTTTCGCGCAACAGTTCGAGGTTGTCTTCGCTCACCATGC
The DNA here is from genome assembly GCA_029547385.1 of Candidatus Latescibacterota bacterium. Classification (GTDB taxonomy): domain Bacteria; phylum Latescibacterota; class MWCZ01; order MWCZ01; family MWCZ01; genus MWCZ01. Next base: position 1,040 of record JAKPPK010000122.1, on the reverse strand, counting down.
CCCGGTCCATCACCCAAGTCCGGCGCTCGTGGCCGTATTTATCCCGCATCAGCGCCACGATCTCGTCTACCGTGGTCACGTCCGTTCGATTGCCATCGAAGACTTCGTACGCCAGCGGCAGCCCTTCGGGTGTCACCACCAGGGCGATGCATACCTGCACACAGTCCGGGCGGCCATCGCGCGAATACCCGCGCTGGGCCTGTGGATTGCCTTCCATTTTCCCCTCGAAGTAGGTCGAGGTGATGTCGTAGAGCAGCAGATCGAACGTGGTTCCGAACAGTTCGCCGTAGACGCGTTGAAAGTGGCGGAACAGGTCTTCCTTGTGCGGCAACAACGCATCGAGCGCCCGATACAGCCGATCCTCGTTCACCTGTTCGGGCGCCACGCCGAGCAGATCGTCCAGCGCCGTCTTGGCGTACCAGAACTCCGCTATCTGAAGTTCCGACGAAGGTGCGCAAAAACGCGCCAGCACCAGGATACAGGCCATCGTCCCCCACGAGATCGCTTCGCGGCCCTCCACCATTGCCTCATCAAAAAACGCGCCCAGCTTCAATCGCCGCCAAAGCGCCAACCCCAGATACACCTCGCCAAAATGCCGAAGCCGCTCGACCCGTGCCCGCGCCGTGTCCACCCGCGCCCACACCGGCGGCTCGGGCTGCTCGCGAAGCAAGTCTCCCTGATTCAACCGACCGTCGAGCACGTCGCGGATGTGCTCCCAGCCTACCCGAGCCTCTTCATTCAACCCCGGCAACTTGCCCAGAGTGGCCACCGTCCGCTGCCGTGGCCCGTCCTTGGTCCGCACCGACTCCTCCAGTGTCCAGTACTCATAGACCGTGCCATTCTTTGTGCGCGTGTGCGGCCGCAAAAACATCGGTGCATGAACCTCCTGTGCAAGGCCATGATCACACGGATCGGTCCTGTTGGCAAGGGGATGGTCTGCACTACACGCAACGGTGAGCAACCCGCTATGAGAACAAAGAACTTACACGATCCTCAGACGCGAAAACGAACAAAACACGGCATATTCTGCGGAAAATGGG
>JAKPPK010000069.1 GCA_029547385.1 Candidatus Latescibacterota bacterium | reverse complement strand
CCAGAAACGCTTTCGCGTCTTCCAGATTACTGATGTTCTTAATCGTCGTCTGGACCTGCGCGAAGGTCGGAAGGTTCTGACTCACGGTTTGAGCCATCTGCGCTTTTTTCGCCTCACGCGCCTGCCTTGCCGCGATTTCCTCGGGAGTCTCGGCAGGGGCGGGGGTGTTGCCCTGGGCCACCCACGCCAGGTACTCCTGCCAATCGACGTTGTCCAGACACTTAGGGATGGACGCCATGTCCTTCAGTCGGACAACGCCGCCGTCTTTAGAAAGTTTGTATGCCATGTGGTTCTCCTTTTACAGCTCCGCGCTTGCGGCCCACGTTTGGATGCCGTACATATGCGCGGGCTGCATTGCGCCCGTTATCTCAAGGTGGTCTAAATGACCAGCACAGGTCGCCGCGATGTCTCCATTTGCTGTTATGTCGCGCACACAGCCCGCAGTTCCACTTGAGTAAGCGGTGATACTAACAGTCGGCGCGGCGCGTTTCGTAACCCTGTATGACGCGAAGTTGACGTAGTCACTTGAGATGATGGCAGACTGAAGCGTCCTCCCACCAGACACTTCGTAGTAACGCTGGCAGAGGGCAAGCTCCAACCCATAGGGGCGTCGTTCTATCGTCGTGCATTTCGGGCCGATTTCAAACTGAGCGTCACCGATACGGATTGTATTACCAGAACAGACCGGGGTTTCGATCTTGATGGAGAACTGAAGTCCGTTATACATATCAGTCGTCTGGATGTCGATGCCCTCAAACTTCAAGGATGTCCATGTTGAAGTCGGTACAGACTGCGCTGACGAGACATATCGCACAGTTATAGCACTAAAGTTGTCTGCCGCATTTGCACTATAGACGCTGAGATACACATTCACCGATGAGCCGAAGTTATGCCAGAACTTGAACTGACCGCTCCACTTACCGTGATTGACGCCGTTGAGGAACGTCTTTGCATTTGCAGACTCTATGCGTTGATTGACATGGATGGAGTTCGTTCCGGTACAGGTGAGTCCAGCTAGCTCCATGCAGCTTGTGGTTTCCAAATAGGTTGTCGATGTCGGTTTCTGTGTGCCGGGAGTAACGCCCGCCGACGCGCCCCAAAAGACATACCATCGGTCAAGCCCATAACGCGTTTGTACATCAAGCGGCTGCGAACCCCTCTGACAAACTCTCATACAACCGTTGATGAGAAGGTTCTTCATCCCGCGATGCTCTGCGTAGTCGGCAAGTTTCTTCGGGGTGACGATTCGTGCATCGTCGGTTCCCGCGTCCACTTCGGCCTGAGTAGCAAGCTCGGCCAGGCCGGCGACGCTCTCCGAGGCCGCCGTAAGATCCGAGGCCGCCAGGGCGCCCAAGGTCGCCCGGGCCGCCGCTGCGGTGGTATCATCCAATACGGTCGCTGCAAAGGCGCTGACGGTTGTGTTGTCAGCTATGGCCAGGGTTTTTGTCCCGATGGACAACCCGGTCACGTCAAGCCTCTGTGCGCTCCCCCACCACGATTGATCTTGCGGGTAGGTGCTCACCGTGACGGTGCCAGCGCCGGCGAAAATTTGAAAGGCTCCCGCCTGGACGATGCCGTTGACGGTCAATGTCACTCCGCCAGACGGGGAAATCCGGACCCCCTTGTGGACCCGCAGCGTCACAGTGGCGGGGATCGTCAGGTTCGTGCCGACGGTGTAGGTCGTCGTGTCTCCCGTGCCGGTATGGGGAAGATCAATCGTCGCCTCTTCCGTCGCGCCGAGGGAATCGACGATAGATTTCAGGGATGCGCTGTTTACCGCTGCTCCCTGGTCGGCCGCCGAGGCATCGCAGACGTAATGCTGTGCGTTGATGTCCGCTGCCTTTGACAGGTGATCCATGGCGTTCTTCGTGATTCGAAGCTCCACGATGTCGCCGGTTGCAAAGGCCCTCGCCGACGTTCCTTCCTGGGCCCTCTCGATCGTCATGGTATTTGACCCGGAAGTGCGAGCCGTGACTTTGACGATTTCCCTGTTTCCAGAAGCATCCAACAGTGTCGCCATGAAATAGTGCGGGGATGCGACGGCAGGGAACCGGTCTCCCTGTCCTGCCGTCACGCTGATGGACAGGGTGCCAGCCGTAATGTCGCCAGTAAGAACCGATGCTGCGTTGTTCGTCCACAGGATAGACATGGTCATTACTCCTTGTTTTTCATGGCGTTGTAATTCTTATTGAATCCGACCATGATCTTTTCCATGGTCTCCTCGATCTTCTTCTCCCGGGCCTTCCGGACGTCGGGGTCCTTGATCATCTCGGCGGCCTTGAGCTGGTCCTTCAAGTCCTTCATGGCCTTTTGAGTGGCCTTCATGCGGCCAATCAGCCGGACCTCTGATTTGTATTCCTGAGCGATTTCCCGGACCTTCGCGGGGTCGTTCTTGTAGTGACTGAGCTGCCGCTGCACCAGCCTCACGGAATCCATGTTCTCGTAATACTCCTGG
>JAKPPK010000030.1 GCA_029547385.1 Candidatus Latescibacterota bacterium | reverse complement strand
AGCTTGCGCTTGTGCGCGACATACACCTTGACAAGTTGAATCACGCCCGGCGGAAGCTCGTCTCCGCGCACCACCTTCTCGCTCTCGCGATCAAATTCCTCCTGAATCGCCGCAAGCATGTCGTGCGCATACCGAACCATTTCCTCGATCTTGCCGTTGGCCGCCGAGTCAGTCGTCCATGTCGTATCCGGTCGAAGAGTCGTCAGATCGAGCTCTGAAAGAATCTCCCCAGTCAATACGGTACCATCGTGAACGACGATCGTTCCGTCTGCCTCGGAGCGCCAGTTGCCTGCCGTCAACCCCTGGCAGACCGCAATGGACCGCTGCTTCAAAGCGCTCCGAACTCGTGCGGCGCGCTCATCCATGTTCGCGCGTATTTGCTCGATCGTTTCCTTGTTGCGGCTTCGCGTGGCCTCATCGCGCTCTTTGCGGGAGAATATCTTCGTATCAATGACGACGCCTTCCATGCCCGCCGGTGCCTTCAGCGACGCATCCCGCACGTCGCCGGCCTTCTCCCCGAAAATCGCCCGCAAAAGGCGCTCCTCGGGCGAAAGCTCCGTCTCACCTTTCGGCGTCACTTTCCCGACCAGGATGTCTCCGGGCTTCACTCTCGCGCCAACCCGGACGATCCCGTTCTCATCGAGGTCACGCAGCGCCTGGTCACTCACGTTCGGAATATCCCGCGTGAGCTCTTCCTGGCCACGTTTTGTATCTCGGACCTGAAGCTCGTATTCCTCGATGTGCACAGACGTGAAGACATCGTTTCTGATGAGCCGTTCGCTCACCACGATGGCGTCCTCAAAATTGTAGCCGTGCCACGGCATGAATGCGCACAAAACGTTGCAACCCAGCGCCAGGTCACCCCTGTCCGTCGCAGGGCCGTCAGCGAGCACCTCACCCGCCTTCACCTTGTCCCCGGGCCGCACAAGTGGACGCTGGTTCTGGCAGCAATCCTGGTTCGACCGCTGGAACTTCATGAGGCTGTATTTGCGCTCGTGACCTTCGTCCAGCGCCAGAGGATTGGCGTGAACCGGCTTCTTTTCGCGCACGACGATCTTCGACGAGTCCACGTACACCACCTCGCCGTCGGCTTTGGCAAGCGTCACGGCGCCGGAATCGAGAGCGATTCTCCGCTCAATTCCCGTCCCGACAAGCGGTGCCTCCGCTTTCAGAAGCGGAACGGCCTGCCGCTGCATGTTGGAACCCATCAGTGCACGGTTGGCATCGTCATGCTCGAGGAAGGGAATAAGCGCCGCCGCCGCGCTGACAAGCTGAATCGGCGACACATCCATGTAGTCCACTTCCAGGGGACTGACCGTGGGGAAATCTCCGCGCCGACGCGCCTTCACCAGGTTGTTGGCGAAGGACCCGTCTTCCTTCAACGGCGCGTTCGCCTGCGCAATCACGTACCGGTCTTCCTCATCCGAAGACAGATACCGGATTTCGGTCGTAACCACACCGTCTTTCACCACCCGGTACGGCGTCTCAATGAATCCGTACTGGTTGATCCGGGCATGCGCCGCGAGCGACATGATGAGACCTATATTCTGGCCTTCCGGCGTCTCGATAGGGCACACACGGCCGTAATGAGTGTGGTGAACGTCACGGACCTCGAAACCGGCGCGCTCCCGCGTAAGACCGCCCGGCCCGAGAGCACTCAGCCGCCGCTTGTGCGTAAGTTCATCCAGAGGGTTCGTCTGAGCCATGAACTGGCTGAGCTGGCTGGAACCGAAAAAGGACGCAATCACCGTCGAAACGGTTTTCGCGTTCACCAGTTCCTGCGGCGTCAGATTCTCATTGTCCCGGAGGCTCATCCGCTCGCGGATGGTGCGAGCCATGCGCGAAAGCCCGATCGAGAACTGGTTCGCAAGCAGCTCACCAACTGTCCGGCACCGACGATTCCCGAGATGGTCGATATCATCGGTCTGCGCGCTTGGTGATCCGTTCCGCAGCGCGATGATATACCGGATGATGGAGATGAAGTCCTCACGCGTCAGGACATGCGTGTCCTGAGGAATCTTGAGATCGAGTTTCTGATTCATCCGGTACCGGCCGACATCTCCCAGATCGTACCGTTTCGGACTGAAAAAGAGCCGCTCGACAAACGTTCGCGCAGTTTCCACGTTCGGCGGATCGCCCGGACGCATCAACTGATAAATGCGGTAAAGGGCGTCTTCTTCCCCGCGTTCGTCCTGGCAGGGGTCACGCCGCAACGTGTTTTCGATAATGCCGATTTCATCCTCGGTGTTCGGACTGTAGACTTCAACTTCCTCCACCCCGTGTTCCTCGAGCATCGCGATCGTCTCGTCGGTAAGGGTGGCGAACGCGTCCGCCAGAACCTCTCCCGTGGCGGCATTCACAACGTCCGCCGCCAGGAGCCGCCCTTTCACCTTGCTCGAAAGCTTGGTCGTGATCCGTTCATAGAACAGATTGAGCACGTCAAGGTCCGAGCTATATCCAAGCGCGCGCAGCAGCAACGTTACCGGCTGCTTCCGTTTGCGGTCGATATGGACATACATGACATCATTGATGTCCATCGTAAACTCGACCCAGCAACCACGGTAGGGTATGATCCGCGCGGTAAAGAGTCTCTTGCCGTTGGGGTGGGCAACCTCATCAAAAAACACGCCGGGCGACCGGTGCAACTGGCTCACGATTACGCGCTCAGCACCGTTGATGAGGAACGTGCCCGTGGAGGTCATGAGCGGCAGATCGCCAAGGTAAACTACCTGCTCAATGACGTCCTTGACCCGTTTCTCGTCACCTTTTTCCCGCGTGACAAGCCGCAAAACCGCCCTGAGCGGTGCGGCGTACGTCGCGCCCCGGTCACGGCATTCGTCGATGTCGTATTTGGGGCGGCCAATAGAATAGCTGACAAACTCAAGCGAGTACAGGTTGTGAACATCGGTGATCGGGAATACGCTCTCGAACACCTCCTGCAAGCCCTTGATTTTCCGCTTCTCCGGAGGAGTGTTGGCCTGAAGGAAATCCTCAAACGAGGCAACCTGCAACTCAAGAAGGTTGGGGATATCGAGAATTGTGGGGAGCTTGGCATATGACCGGCGTTTTATCATCCGCTCTGGCATGGCCCCAATCCGCTCCTTTTGGCGAAAGAACAAAGTCGCGGCACCCTTCCCTCAAAGAACTCGTTGCCCTTCGTGGCGGGTGCCCTGATGAGAACAGCAAAGACGACACATCATGCCGAGGCCGAGAATCAGCCGATGCGTCGCCTTTGCACAAGCTCGAGACGGGAGATTACTTGATCTCTACTTTCGCTCCGACTGCTTCGAGCTTTTCTTTGATCGTGTTCGCCTCTTCCTTGGAGACACCTTCCTTCACGGGAGCGGTGCCGGCATCCACGAGCGCCTTCGCTTCCTTCAAGCCCAGGCCGGTCAGTTCGCGCACAACCTTGATCACCTGGATCTTCTGGGAGCCTACATCCACCAACGTCGGGGTGAATTCCGTCTGCTCTTCAACCGGTGCAGCGGCAGCCGCACCACCGGCCGCAGGGGCAGCGGCAACAGCAACGGGCGCTGCAGCCGAAACACCCCACTCAGCCTCAAGTTCCTTCGTCAACTGCGCAATTTCGAGAACCGTCAGTGCGCTCAACTGGGTTTTCAACGCTTGAAGATCCGCCATGGAGACTCTTCCTCCTTATTGCCCTGCGGGTGCATCCGTCGGGGCTTCGGTTGAACCGGCCGTCGATCCGGCCGCTTGCTCATCAAGTTGTTGTCGGCGCTGATCCAGAGCACGCACCAGCGAAGCCGGTCCAGCCGACAGTATACCAACGAACTGACTGGCGGGAGCTTGCAGAAGCCCGAGGAATCGCGCGCGAACGACCTCAGGCGTCGGAAGATCTGCCAGCATCTGCATCTGGGCGTCGTCAATTACCTGACCGTCAACCACGCCCTTTTTGATCTCAAGTTTGCCGTTTGCTTCGCGAACTTCGCGAACAAACGCTCTCAGAATCTTTACCGGACCTGCCGGGTTGTTCTTCGAATACGCAACGGCAGTCGGTCCGGTGAACCACTTGTCAAGGTCGGGCAAACCCGCTGCCTTCGCGGCACGCCGCGCCAGCGTGTTCTTCACAACCATGAAGCCGATGTTCTCCGCCGCACAACGCTTGCGGAGGTTCGTGACAAGTTCCACCTTCAAACCCGTGGAATCCGTCAGGAATATCCCGTTCGCCGAATTGAACATGTCGGTCAAACGGGCTATCGTCTCATTCTTTTTCGGGGTCGGCATCGCCTGAACCTTCTTCAACGAATTACTTCACGAGCGACTGGAACTGGTTCCTGTCCAGCGGCACACTGGGCGTCATGCTGGCACACAGATTGGCGGAGTGAACGTACTGGCCCTTCACCGCCGTCGGCCGCGCACGCATCACTGCCTCAAAGAACACCTGCGCGTTCGCGTACAACGCGTCCACGCTGAAGGATAACCGTCCCAGCGGCGCCTGCACGTTTCCTGCCTTGTCCACGCGGAAATCTATCTTGCCGCCTTTGGCGGCCTGCACGGCTGCTGCCGTATCCTGTGTCACGGTGCCCGTCTTCGGGTTCGGCATAAGGCCACGGGGACCAAGCACGCGCCCCAGACGGCCCACCACACCCATCAGATCCGGGGTGGCAATCGCCACATCGAAATCCGTCCACCCCTCCTGAATCTTCGCAACCAGGTCATCTGCACCCACGAAATCCGCCCCTGCCTGTTCAGCGGCCGTCGCGGCCTCTCCGCGTGCAAACACCAGAACGCGCACCGTTTTCCCCGTTCCACTGGGAAGAACGACCGATCCACGAACGAGCTGGTCGGCCTTCCGCGGATCGACATTCAACTTCATCACGCCTTCGACCGTCTGGTCGAAACCGCGCGGCTCAAACTGTTTGATTACCTCGATTGCTTCCCGCAACCCGTAACTCTTGGTGCGATCCACCTTTTCGAGGTCATGCTGATATTTCTTCGCCAGTTTCGGCATGGTTATGTCCTCTACTTGGTGGGTCTTCCAACAACTTCCAGCCCCATGCTGCGCGCAGTGCCGGCAATCATGCTGGCGGCGGAATCAAGGTTTGTGGTGTTGAGGTCAGGAAGCTTGGTCTTCGCGATTTCTACCACCTGATCCCACGTGACCTTGCCCACCTTCTTCGCGTTGGGCTCGGGTGAACCTTTTTCCAGCCCGGCGGCCTTTTTCAGCAAAGTCACCGCGGGTGGCGTTTTGAGGATGAACGTGAAACTGGAATCCGCGTAGGCGGTGATGACTGCAGGAATGATCATCCCCTGCTGGGACCGCGTCCGTTCGTTGAACGCTTTCACGAACTCCATGATGTTGAGCCGATGCTGCGAAAGCGCCGGCCCCACCGGCGGCGCAGGAGTAGCCTGGCCGGCCGGCAACTGCAACTTGATCTGCGCGATGACTTTTTTTGCCACGTGCTACCTCCGATGCCCTCCACCTCACAACCGAGGTCAGGCTATCGTTATGTTGAAGTGCGCCGCCTCCCGGAGAACACCGGGAAACAGCCTGATCATGCTTTCGGGGGTGCTGGTTCGATCTGCAGAAGGTCCAGCTCCACTTTCGTCGGGCGGCCGAAGATGCTCACCGCAATCGTCACTTTGCCCTTCGCCGTGTCGAACGCTTCCACCACGCCAACGAAATCGCTGAACGGGCCATCTACGACTTTCACAAAATCGCCGGGACGGTACGCAGAGTCCGTCTCCGGCGCCGTGCTTTTCCGCTCAACCTGCTGAAGAATGCGCTCCACATCGCTCGGACGGAGAGGCGCGGGTTCCTTGCTCGAACGACCACCCGTCGTAACAAAACCCGTAACCCCTGGGGTGTTCTCCACCACGTACCGCGATTGGCTGGTAAGCTCCATCTCGATGAGGACATACCCGGGCAGGAAACGACGCTTCGTCGTAACGCGTTTGCCCTCGCGCATCTCCGGCACATCCTCAATCGGGATCACGACTTCCCCTATCTGGTCGCCCAGCGCGAGAGCCTCCGCCGAGTTCTTCAGATAGTGAAGCACCTTGTTCTCATGCCCCGAAAGCGTATGCACCGCGTACCAGCGCTTCGGGCGCGGAGCTTCACCCTGTGGTGTATCAGTCATAACCTACCGCAAAAACCATTGAACGATCTGGCTCAAAATCCAGTCAAAGGCACCGATGAATACGGCAAAGATGGCCGTGACTATCAGCACGACGATAGTCGAGTTCTTCAATTGGTCACGCGTGGGCCACGATACCTTGCCCATCTCCATGACTACTTCCCGGTAATATGTCGCCACTTTCTGAAACACGTCGCCTGTCCCGGCCAGTTAACGGAGAATGGCAGGAGTGGAGGGATTCGAACCCCCGACCGTCGGATTTGGAGTCCGATGCTCTAGCCAGACTGAGCTACACTCCTACCCGTATCTCGCAGTGTGAGTGATTATCGTGTCTCACGGTGCGGCGTGTGCTTCTTGCACCATGGGCAGTATTTCTTGTAGGTCACACGTTCAGAATGCTTCCGCTTGTTCTTGTCGCCCGAATAATTGCGGCGTTTGCAGTCTTCACATGCCAGAGTGATGATATCGCGTGGCATAGGCCCGCGCACCTTTCAATCAAAAGAAGTATCGTTCGCTGCGTCCCTGCTTACTGCAGAATTTTTGTAACGGAGCCTGCGCCGACGGTTCTGCCGCCTTCACGAATCGCAAAACGAAGACCCTGTTCCATCGCAATCGGCGTCACAAGCTCCACCGTCATCACCGTGTGGTCACCAGGCATCACCATCTCCGTGCCTTCCGGCAACGCAATCGACCCCGTCACATCGGTCGTCCGAAAGAAAAACTGAGGACGATACCCGCCAAAAAACGGCGTGTGACGACCTCCCTCCTCCTTCGTCAACACATACACCTCCGCCTCAAACTTCACGTGCGGAGTTATCGAACCAGGCTTCGCCAACACCATACCACGTTCCAGATCCTTCTTGTCGATACCGCGAAGCAACACGCCTATGTTGTCTCCCGCCTGCGCATCGTCCAGAATCTTCCGGAACATCTCCACGCCCGTTACTACCGTCTTACGCGTCTCACGGATACCCACGATCTCAACTTCGTTCCCCGTCGAGATCCGACCTCGCTCCACACGACCGGTGCCTACCGTCCCCCGACCCGTAATCGAAAACACATCTTCCACCGGCATCAAGAACGGCAGATCCACCGCCCGCTCAGGAAGCGGGATATAACTGTCAAGCGCATCCATCAACTCCGTGATGCACTGCGTCTTCTCCGGATCCGTCGGGTTCTCCAGCGCGATCAGCGCCGAACCTCGTATCACCGGAATCTCATCACCAGGAAACTCATACTTCGTCAACAGCTCTCGAACCTCAAGCTCCACCAGATCCAGCAACTCAGGATCATCCACCATGTCCGTCTTGTTCAAAAACACCACGATATACGGAACCTGAACCTGACGGGCAAGAAGTATGTGCTCACGCGTCTGAGGCATCGGACCATCCGCCGCAGACACCACAAGCACCGCGCCATCCATCTGCGCAGCACCCGTAATCATGTTCTTGATAAAGTCCGCATGGCCAGGGCAGTCCACATGAGCATAATGACGAGTCGCCGTCTCATACTCCGCATGATGCACGTTGATCGTCACGCCACGCGCCTTCTCCTCCGGCGCGTTGTCGATCTCATCATACCCCTTCGCCTGCGCAAGGCCCCGCAACGACAACACCTGAGTGATCGCCGCCGTCAACGTCGTCTTACCATGATCCACGTGACCGATCGTCCCCACGTTCACGTGAGGCTTCGTTCGCTCAAATTTCGCCTTACCCATCGGTGCACCACCT
>JAKPPK010000029.1 GCA_029547385.1 Candidatus Latescibacterota bacterium | reverse complement strand
TCATCACCGCGCGGACGAGGCCATAGGCGATCATCGCCAGCCACACTATTGAAAGCGGCACCACCCAGGGCGCTGTTCCCGCAACAAGGACGCGACGCATATCCCACCAGAAATGCTCGATGCTGTTGCGCGCCAGCATCGCGACAAATCTCCCGACGTTACCCCGCACCACTTCCCCAAAGGAGGCGAATGCGGGGTTAAAATACTCCCAGAACTGGTCCCACGACACGGTATCTCGTCCGAACATCTCATACGCGATGTTCAGGTGGTTTGCGTTGAAAAAGAACCCGAGGCCCTGGCTCCATGTGTAATAAGACCAAGGTGCAAACATCACCAGAACCCCGCCGAGAAACGCTACGGTCCTCAGCAGACGCTGCCTGCCGCCCAGTGTGTCACGGTCGGCCAACGCCATAATTACGATTCCGCCCAGCGTCAGAAACACTCCATTGTACCGCGTGAGATAGGCGAATCCGGCCATCAAACCCGCCGCAAGAGATCGTTGCCACCCCCCTCGCTCCAGAATCAGGGTTGCCGCAGCAAGCGCGACGGCGAGGAAGAACATGTCCGTGCCGACCTGGATCGTGAAGAGAATGAACTGGGCATTCGTGGCAACGAACAACATGGCTACCCACGCGGTGCCAGTTCCCAGCGAGCGCCGCACAAGGCGGAACAACAGCCAGAGAACGATTGCGGAAGATGCAAGAGCCACGATTTTCGCGGAAAGGAAGAGATCGCGCGCAACGAAGCTCACCAAAGCTACCGCAGCATGATATCCCGGACCTTTGAACCCATCCAACGGAGTGAATTCGCCCCGCAACATCTTCCTGACTTCGGGGAGAAAGCTCCCGAACGCGTCCGTTTCGACTCCGTACCCTCCTACCCTCCAGAATCCAACGCTGAAAACGCCCCACACGATGACATATGCTACAATAACCCCGGCCGGAATGAATGGAGAACCAAACCACGCAGGTAGTTGTGGCGCAATATTATATAGCGCAGGTTTGTTTTTCACTGTGGGGGGAGGTAGAGGTTTGGATCTCGTTTTTTGGTGTTTGGAAGGCGGTACGCGATTCGCCACGGTTACCTCCTGGCGCAACAAAGTCCGGCATGCGTGCTTGTTGGAAAGGCTCGAAAATACTGTACGACCGCGGACGCTGTTCGCCAAGCACAGGAGCCACAGGCTGCTTCACGAGCGGGGAGACGAAATCGCGGGAAGGGGACAAACGGGGCTTGCTTAGCGCACACGTCGAACCGCGTCAAACGGCAGCAGGGCTGCAACGAAACAGGACACCGCATGCCTGGGCCAGCCGTAGCAATGCTGAGATATGGCGCCTGATACGCCGTTTTCAACCGTCTTCAGGGGTTTCTGCCCGGCACAGGATTTGCGATATTGTATAATCTACCCGTCGAAGCGCTTTCACGTCCCGACGTGATCCGTCGGGCACACATCGCATCAACCGCATCACACGTTGATGCTTTTCTCCGCAGGAGGAATCCTCCATGTCATACCAGTTGCCGGCGATAGATCGGCTCGGTTTCTGTAACGTGTTTCTTTCCGCCATCGGTGGTGACGGCGCGAACATGTCCGCCAAGTTGCTGTTCAAAATCGCTGTGACGGAGCTGGACCTGGACGGTGCGTACGACGCGAAATACGGGAGCGAAAAGAAAGGCACTGCAACCGACGTGTCGCTCCGCCTTTGCTACAAAGGCACAGCCGTTCGGACGTCCGGACCCACCACCACGCCTCACATCCTTGCGATTTTCCGTCCGGGGCTGATTGAAACACTCCAACTGAATCGCGGGCTGCAGGCCAATGCAACGGTCATCGTGAACACCACGCAGACACCGGACGAAATCCGGGATCGCCTCAAGATGCATTCGGGCAGAATCGTCTGCGTCGACGCTGAGACGATTGCAGAAGAAACGGGCTCGCGGCTCAACATGCCGATGATGGCGCTCGTTTGCCGCGCACTCCACTTCCCCCAAGAGCAGGTAGAGGCCGTGATCGCCAAAACATGGCCCTACGCGAAGGATGCCAATCTCGGGGCATTCAAAGCCGCGTACGACGGCGTCAACGAAAAAGAGTTCGCTCCACGGGCCGACTATCCACTCCTTCCACCAGCCCTGGTTGCGCGTGGCCAGATCGGATACCTCAACATGCTCAATGGTGGCGCCATTGACGCGATGACCCATTCCACGGTCAACCGGAACAACCAGGTTGCCGGGTACGGGTTTGTCCCGACATTCGACCCTTCGGCGTGCACCGGCTGCGCGGTGTGTATGACTGTCTGCTCTGACCCGGGCGGGATAGTCTGGAAGGACGGCAAGGTAATCGGCCTCGATTACGCATTCTGCAAGGGGTGCATGAGGTGTGTTGAGGTATGTCCGCAGACCAAGAAGGGCAAAGCCCTGAATCGTCCAGAGATTGCGCAAGTAGCCTGATCGTTCTTTCCGGCTCGGAGAGGCTTGATCCCTTCTCCGACCTGCAACAGGGAGTGGCACACGATGGTACCCCAGAAATCGCTTATCGCGAATGGCAACGACGCTGTTGCCCAAGCGATTGTAGACATTGGCTATGACGGTGAGGGCTACTACCCGATTACACCTTCATCTGACGCAGGTGAACGCGTCAGCGAAGCACTTGCCGCGGGCAAAACAGACATCAATTTCGTCATAGGTACATCAGAACTGGCGGTCGCCGGCATCATCACGGGAATGGCGGTTGCGGGGGGCAGAGCCGTTGACGTTACCTCGGCGAACGGGCTTCTCCTGAAAATGGAGGAACTTCCCTGCATCAGCGGACTCGGCCTGCCGCTGGTCATGAATATCGCAACCAGGGACGTCAGTGGCCCTCTGAACATCAAAAATGGACACAGCGACCTTGCAGCAGTGCTGGGCGTTGGCTGGTTGATTTTCCTCGCGCCGACCGTTCAGGCTACGTATGACCTGAACCTGATTGCGCTGAAGGCTGCCGAGGCAGTCTCTCTGCCGGCGTTTGTCGCGTACGACGGCTTCCATACAAGCCATGGCGTACGCCGCATCAATGTGTTCGCCAGCCAGGAAGACGCGCGAGCGTTCGTCGGGAAAAAACCCGAAATGCTGAACCTGCTGGATGTACACCATCCGCACACGTTCGGGCCCTACATGAACGACGACCTCATCAACACGAAGGTCCAGCTTGACGCGAAGATGAAGAAAGCGTACGAGCTTCTGCCCGGCATCTTCAAGGAATTCGAGGAGCTCACAGGGCGGCACTACAGCTTCGTGGAAAGCTACGGCTCTGAAAACCCGGACGCGGTGCTTGTGGCCCTGAACAGTGCCGGAGAAGCAGCCAAAGTGGCTGTTGACGACATGATTGCGGACGGCAAAAAGGTCAGGGTGGTCATCCCGACCGTTCTGCGGCCTTATCCCAACGACGAATTCGTGGATGCGGTCAAAGGTGCGAAGACGATAGTCGTGGCCGAACGCGTTTCGCAATATGGGGCAGGCAATTATCTGGCGAATGAACTGGGCGCGTCATTGCAGAGAATTGGCTCGAAGAGCACGATTTTGAGCCGGGTGTACGGCATCGGAGGTCTGAATTACCTTCCCGAAGACGGCGTACACATGCTCACCACGGCGCTCGCCTACCCGAACGTTCCGGAAGAAGAAAAGAAAATTCACGCATACCATGGTGCGTGGCCGGGCGATCCCAGTTACAAACCGCTCCCGACGATTCAGCCTCTCACCGCAGAGGAGACCACGCTGAACGCGGGTGAGGAACGCGTGAACCTCCGCAAACTTGCCGAGATGCCGACGCGGATCGAGAAACACTCGGCGTGCCCGGGATGTGGGATTTTCACCAATCTGAACCTGTTCCTTCGCGGAATAGACGGGCATGTAGTCCTTCTGTTCAATACCGGTTGCGGGATGGTGGTTACGACCGGGTACCCGCTTACCAGCTTCAAGGTTCCCTACTTCCACAACCTCTTCCACAACGGTTCCTCCACTGCAACCGGCGTGGTGGAGATGTACAATCGTTTCCGCAAGCAGGGGAAGATCAACGAAGAGATCACCTTCATCGTCGTGTCAGGCGACGGTGGCGATGACATCGGAATGGACCAGGTGATCGGTTCAGCGCTTCGTAACGACCCGTTCATCATGCTGGAGTACGACAACAAAGGCTACATGAACACCGGCGGGCAGCTCTGCTACACCGGGTTTAAGGGCCAACGGAACTCCAACGCCCCGATCGGGCCCGCCCTTCGCGGTAAGAAGACGCATCACAAGGACGTGATCGAAATACTCCGCGGAACGGAATGCTCCTACCTTTTCCAGGCGGCTGAGTCGAACGCCCGCGACATGATTGCGAAGGCCCGTAAAGCGCAGGCAACTGTGCGTGCCGGTGGTTTCGCATTTGGCAAGGTGTTCAGCGTCTGCCCGTTGAACTGGGGAGCGGATGAGGCGAAGGGTAATGAGATTGTCGAAAAGGTGGTGGATGCGTGCATGCACCCGCTGTACGAGGTCGAGCACGGTGTCACACGACTGAATTACGACCCGGAAGAGCGAGGCAAGAAGATCCCCGTCAGCGACGCGTTCCGCCTGATGGGACGCGCATTTGGGCACCTGCTCAAGCCCGACAACGCGGATCTCCTGCAGGAGGTTCAGGACGAGGTGGATCGTCGTTGGGAGCGTCTCAAGGCGATGAGTTCATCAGAAATCCTGTAGAAACAGCAGCGAAAAGGCAAGACGCCTCGGGAAATTATTGTCCCCGAGGCGTCTTGTTTTGTGAAGGCTGGGAAATCAGGGCTTGGCTGAAGGGCATAGATCGGCGAGAAGGCACTCGCCGCATTTCGGTTTGCGGGCATTGCACACCGCGCGGCCGTGGTCGATCAGCTGGTGGGCGAGCAGGGTCCAGCTTTCGCGAGGAAAAAGGCGCATCAAATCCTGCTCGATCTTCACGGGATCTTCAGAAGCGCTCAAGCCCAGGCGTTTCGACAGCCGCATTACATGGGTGTCCACCACCACTCCTTCGTTCATCCCGAACGCATTCCCCAGCACGCAGTTGGCTGTTTTGCGGCCAACTCCGTCCAGTTGCACCAGATCGTCCATGTTCCGCGGAACCTCACCACCGAAGCGTTCCACGATGGTCTTGCAGCAATTCTTGATGTTTTTTGCCTTGTTGCGGAAAAAGCCGGTCGGTCGGATCGCTTCCTCCAGTTCCTCGATTGGCGCTTCAGCGAAATCGCGTGCGGTACGGTAGTTCTGGAACAGACTCTTTGTTACTTCGTTCACGCGGACGTCAGTGCACTGG
>JAKPPK010000569.1 GCA_029547385.1 Candidatus Latescibacterota bacterium | reverse complement strand
TGAGACAAACCACAGCCCAATCGCAAGCAACGCTACCACGACAAGTCCGAGAAGAGACCACCCGCTCGCTTTTTCAGGCTTCTTCGATGGGCAGCTTGCCGCGAGGCGCCTGCGCCCCGTCATCGGGCCAGTCCCTTCCGGTGGTCCCTTTCCGTCACCCAGAGGCATTTTCTTCGCCCATCCTTTCCGGTGCGTTATCCGTGCGCAGGTTCTCCCTGCTGAACGCGCTCCGCCACCAGCGCGCGTTCCAGAATCACCTTCCACAGTCCTTCCGCCGCTTCCCTCAGCGCGCGCGGGCACTCGCTGATCAGGGTTCCCGACGCAAGCAGGCCGGGAACCTCCTGAATGAACGGAAGAGACCCTATATACTCCGCGCCCATGCGCGATACCGCGGTCCGAATCAGCGCCTCTTCAGCGGGTGCAAGGTCAACCTTGTTAAGAACGACAAGCGCCACAACACCCAGCCGATTCGTTACCGAAAGCAGCCGCTCCATGTCGTGCCGCCCTGACGCCGACGGTTCAGTTACCAGCACCACAAGAGATGCTCCCGCCATCGCCGCCGTCGTCTGGCATCCAATCCCGGGAGGGCCGTCAACCAGAATCACTGCCGCCGCCCGCTCCTCTGCCAGCTTCTCCCCCGCCCGGCGCACCTGCGTCACCAGTTTGCCGGAATTCCCCTCAGCAATTCCCAGTTGAGCATGGACGAGAGGTCCGAACCCGGTTTCGCTCACAGACCACGTCCCGGAGACGTGCGGTTTCATGGTTATCGCGTCGAGCGGGCACATCAGCGTGCACAGCGTGCATCCTTCGCACGCAAGCGGGTCCACCCGGAACTGGCCTTCAACCTGAAAAAACGCATCAAACCTGCACGCCCTCGCGCACACACCGCAGTTCTTGCACAACGGCTCGTTCACCACGGCCACATCCCGTCCGACGAACGGATGCTGCTCCCGGGTCTCGTGGGGGTACGCCAGGGGAAGGTTCGACGCGTCCACATCAGCATCCACGAGCACCGGCCTGTCTGCCATGCTGCCCCAAAGAGCAGTAAGCGTCGTCTTTCCAGTTCCGCCTTTCCCGCTTACCACCGTAATCTGCGGAGTCATGATCGCCCCCTCTCAGTGACGATCCGCTCGACATGCCTGAGAACCTCGGCAAATCGGCTTTTTATGTCCGGCAGAATCTCAACAAGCGTTTTTCCCACCGCGTATCCCGCTGCAATGCGTCGATCAAACGGAATCTCCAGCAAAACGGGTATGTTCCGAACCCGGCAAAAGTCGCGTACGGCGTTGTCGCCTATCGTTGAACGATTGATGATGACGCCGACCGGAACCCCGACATGCTGCGTCATCGTCACGGCCAGCTCCAGATCGTGCAGCCCGAACGGTGTGGGCTCGGTGACAAGGACGCACACGTCGCTTGCTCTGACCGTCGT
>JAKPPK010000560.1 GCA_029547385.1 Candidatus Latescibacterota bacterium | reverse complement strand
CGGGGTGGGCTTCTTCCGGGATGGCGAGTATATCCCGAGGAGTGATTCTGTTATGCTGCCGGAATCGCTGCACATTGTGGAACGGCCGGTGTTTGAGCACAGAGAGGACGGATTGCTGGCGTATTCGGCCAAGTTCTGGGGCTGGGAGGAGTGGAAGCGTGAACTGGACTGGAAGGCAAAGCGGCGGGCGAACATTACGTGGCCATTTTCCGGCACCGGCGAGATCACGCACTCGGTGCTGGCTGAGTGGGGTTTGGACGTATCCGCGCCCGTGCCGTCCCATGAACCCACCCTCACGGATCGTCTGCTTGATTACGCGCACAAACTGGGTATCCGGGTGCCGTGTCACCTCCCCAGCGGATCCATGCCGGCGGAATTCTGGGAGAGGTTCCCGGATGCGAAGAAGCTGGTGATGCAATGGAGCGAGTATGCGCCGTACACCCAGCTTCATCCTTCTGACCCGCTGTACAAGCGATTCATGGTGGACTTCGTACGGCATTACCGCGAGCGGTACGGCAGTGATCACCTGTACATCGCGGAGTTTGCGTCCGAAAGCCGAATACTTGAGGGGGCGGAAAATGTTCAGGAGGCGCGGATCCAGTTTGTGAAGGCCATCTCTGAAGCGCTTTCCGAGGCTGATCCGGATGGCACGTGGGTCCCTTCAAGCTGGTCCTTTGATTTGAGCGCGGATGATCCGGGGAACCCGTGGCAAGCCAACTGGACTCTGGAACAGGTGCGCGAATATCTGGACGCAGCCACCTACCCGCTGATTGTGTGGGATACCTGGTCCGAAGAGGCGGCAAAGTACGAACGCACGGACTACTTTTACGGGCATCCGTGGGCATTCAGCGTGCTCCACTGTTTTGGCGGGGAGACCTATCTGCTGGGGAACGTGAAGGAGCTTATCCGCCGCGCGCACGCACTCGGAGAGAACCCGCAGGAGGTCGGGTGCGTGGGGTTCAACGTCGTGCCGGAGAACTCAGACTACAATTCGTTCTACTTCGAACTGGCGGCTCGCCTGCAGTGGAACCCGCGCGCGGTGGATTTGGATGAGTACGTGCAAAAGTACTGCAGGTTGCGCTACGGGCCGCAGTACGTTGCGGCGACCGAACCGGTGTGGCGGCTTCTTGTGGAGACGGTGTACGGCGAGGACAGCGGTACGGTGAAGATCATCATGGACCCACTCTACTGGTTCCGCCCCGACCTGAGGCTTCTGGCCGGGTGGCCGGAAGATGATGAGCGGGTAATCCCGATGTGGAGACGCCGTTCGGAGTTCATTCCGAAGCTTCGTTGCGCGGCTGAGCTTCTCCTTGCCGCGGGCAATCTGGTGGGTGAGAACAACATGGCGCGGCGGGACCTCGTGGATATTGCCCGCCAGTGGATCGCGGAGCGGTTCAATCAGGCGCTGATTGGCGCGCGGGATGCGTTTCTGGCAGGGAATGCCGGGGAACTGGCGCGTCTGGAGCCGATCTGCCTCAGGTTGCTCGATGACCAGGCGCGTCTTCTCGCGAGCTGGCCCGCGTAT
>JAKPPK010000070.1 GCA_029547385.1 Candidatus Latescibacterota bacterium | reverse complement strand
ATGCGTTAGACACTCCAAACCTTCACCGTATCGTTGATCTTGGTCTTGCCAGTCGCGCTCAACAAGCGACGATCCTTGAGGAGTTCCTCCACCATTCCTCGGATCTCTTTCCACTCGAAGATGCAAAATGCCTTCCTTATTACACTTGTGATCAACTGCCCTCGCGGGATGGGCCTCGCAGCCTCGCGTAAGATCATCTGCTGAAGATCTAATCTTGAAAACATGTCTGTGAAGAAGATTGACTGACCACGCGATCGGACCATCGCGTCATTCATTAAGCCCGAATTTCCCAGATGACACTTGCGGCGGCGTATACTGAGGTGACGATTTCCCCCGTGAATACAGGCGCAAACGAAGCTCAAGCCGCTGAAACCTGGAGAATCCAATGGGTGAAGCACGCAAGGAGGCGTTGCGGGTCGGTTTTGACAGCCAGATCAAGCTGGAGTTCCACGGCGCGGCGGTCACCTCTGACGCGGGATTGGTTGCGTATCGTGAACTCGATGAAGCCTTGGGACTGACGGCGATGGCGGACGACTTGTTCCGTGATCCTCGGCGAGGCATGAACACCCAGCACGAGTTGACGGCGATGTTGCGGCAAGCAGTGTACAGTCGGCTGGCAGGGTACGAGGACACCAATGACGCAGAACGACTGGCGGTTGATCCGGCCATGCGTCAGGTAGTTGGTGGTCGGGCCAAGGATCGCCAAGCGGCATCCACCAGCCAGATGGGCCGCTTCGAGACGGAGATCCTGACGGCCAGGAAGAACCTGAAGGTCTTGATGAATCTGCCGGGAGTGTGGATCGACCGTGTTCGCGATCGCCGTGCCTTGGATAAGCTGATCCTGGACGTGGACAGTTCGGTGAGTGAGACCTACGGACGACAGGAAGGCTCGGCCTACAACGGCCATTTTGAATGCACCTGCTACCACCCCATCTTCTGCTTCAACCATCTGGGCGACCTGGAGCGGGCGTTGCTGCGAAACGGCAACGTGGCCAGCGCCGACGAGTGGCGGTCGGTGCTGGAGCCGGTGGTGGCTCGCTACCGCGATCTGGACATCCGCAAGTACTTCCGGGGCGATGCGGCGTTCGCCATTCCCGAGTTGTACGTATTCCTGGAAGCGGAAGGCTACTTGTATGCGATCCGGCTGAAGTCCAACCCCGTGCTGGAGCGGCATATCCAGCACTTGCTCACCCGCCCCGTAGGCCGTCCACCCAGGAAGCCCGTGGTGCGGTATCACGAGTTCATGTACCAGGCCGCCAGTTGGGATCAGGCCCGTCGCGTTGTGGCCAAGGTCGAGTGGCACCAAGACGAGTTATTCCCCCGCGTCGGGTTCATCGTCACCAACATGGGCGGCGGGGCCGCCAGCGTGGTGTGGTTCTACAACCTGCGCGGCACAGCGGAGCAGTGGATCAAGGAGGGCAAGAACGCGGTCAAATGGACCAAGCTCTCGTGCCACGATTTCGTGGACAACCAGGTGCGGCTCCAGTTGTTCGCCCTGGCGTACAACCTGGGCAACTTCCTGCGGCGGCTGGCGTTGCCGCCTGCCGTCAAGCACTGGACGCTGACCACCTTGCGGGAGAGGTTGATCAAGATCGGTGCGAAGGTGGTGCGCCACGCGAAGTATGTGAGGTTTCAACTGGCCGAGGTGGCAGTCCCACGAAGGCTGTTCGCTGCTATCCTGGATCGCATTCAGCGTCTGCGTCCCGCGCTGGGCTTGGCACCGTCACCATGACTCGACGATCCCCTCAAAATGGTCCGCGTCGTGATACTCCAGAGGGATGCCATGCGCCCAGCACGAAAAACGAGCCCGAAAGGCCACCTTGGAACCCAAGGCGAGCGTCCTTCGTCGGCCCGGAAGACCGAAAATACCTCGAAAACGGGGCAGGCGCAACGGGGGGAGCGCTGTACAATGGCGGAACACAGCCCGGCGGCGTAGCCGGGCAAGGTCAAATGGGAAATGTCGGCAAACATGCCTGCAACCTCAAATGAGAGATGCCTGTGAAATCCTACGCAGTTGTAGAGCGTGAACAATGCGATATAAACGGTCAATCACAATTACAGTCCACATCCCATCCTCCAGTGAGCACGCTAACCAACCTCTCCATGCACAGTGACATCCTCTCTGGCTGTGACCATGCACCGCGGAACATCGCGGTGCAACAAGATCCCCTGCAGCACCATCCGCTAGCTAACATTAGTTCATAGGCCTTGATCGCCCCTCCAGAGTTCCATCCACACAAACACTGTCCATGGCAATAGCCTCCAGGAATACTACATTTGTACCTCCACAACGCCTCATGCGCGTAGAGCCCCAACGGGTCGCTTCTGATGGTGGGAGCATTGATTACATACGCTAGCCTCTGTCTTACTCCGCACTCCCAGACATCACGCCAGCCGTGCATA
>JAKPPK010000066.1 GCA_029547385.1 Candidatus Latescibacterota bacterium | reverse complement strand
GGAAACAGTGGTTTCTGCGTGTGCGACAGGCCCGAGGAGCGACACGGCAAGAACGAGGACAGCGCGAAGGACTGCACGGAGCATACAGGGACCCCCCATGTGCGTTGGCTGCGTGCCCGGCAGCCAGTCTGTCTGTGCGGTGTGCTGGCGATGGCGATATGAACATCATGTATCGGACAGGATGTGACACCGAAAAAACGGACTCAGTCTTCCGTACGCAACGCACATGGTTGGACCTTCACCCACCGGCCGGGTGACTATCCGCCTTGATTCAAAAAATACACCGTCTTGCCAAAAATATGTGCGCGTTTGTGTCATTTCAAACTCCGGTTTTTTTAAGGTCCCCTGCCTTGCCCGCACAGAGCGTTGTGCCCATCTTTGACACGACAATAAAAGGAGACCGCATCATGCCCGGAAACAGCTTTGGCCATTCATTCCGGATCACCACGTTCGGCGAATCCCACGGCCCCGCCGTGGGCGTGGTGGTTGACGGATGTCCGCCCGGAATCCCTCTCGCCGAGGAAGACATCCAGCGCGAACTGGATCGGCGCCGTCCCGGTCAGAGTCTTATCGCGAGCGCGAGGCAGGAGACCGACGCCGCCGAGATTCTCAGCGGGGTGTTCGAAGGCGTGACGACGGGAACCCCTATCGCCGTTCTGGTGCGGAACGAAGACGCCCGCAGCCGCGACTACGCGGCCATCAAGGACCTGTTCCGGCCGGGGCACGCCGACTACACCTACCTCGCCAAATACGGCGTGCGGGACTACCGTGGCGGGGGGAGGGCTTCCGCCCGCGAAACAATAGGCCGTGTGGCCGCGGGAGCGATTGCAAAGAAGCTGCTGGGGTACGAGGGTGTTTCCGTGCTCGGGTACACCTGCCAGGTCGGCGACGTGAAGATGCCCACGATGGAACGGATGACACTGGAACAGGTCGAAGCGAGCCCCGTCCGGTGCCCGGATCCCGAAACCGCCGCGGCGATGGAGAACCTGATCAAACAGGTGCGTTCGGAGCGGGATTCCATCGGGAGCGCGGTGGAAATAGTCGCCCGGGGCGTTCCAGCGGGGCTTGGTGAGCCGGTATTCGACAAGCTCAAAGCCGATCTCGCGAAGGCGCTCGTAAGCGTGCCGGCAGTGGTGGGCTTTGAGTACGGTTCGGGCTTTGCCGCCGTGCCCTCACGGGGCACGCAGCATAACGACCCGATCATCCGGCGGCAGACGGGTTCCGGCGGGGCACCGGTGATCGGCACAAGAACCAACAACGCGGGTGGCATGCTCGGCGGAATAAGCACCGGGGAACCGATTGTCGTTCGCGTGGCTCTCAAGCCGACGGCAAGCATCCCGCAACCCATGGAAACCGTGGACACGCAGGGGAACCCGCAGACAATCGTTACCAAAGGGCGGCACGATCCGTGCCTCGCACCGCGCTTTGTTCCGATCGGAGAGGCCATGGTCGCGCTGGTGCTGGCCGACCACCTGCTTCGCCAGCGGGCGATACGCGGCACGGAGTAGACGAAAGCCACCGCAGAAGAATCACTTGATGCACCACACCGCACATCCAAAGGACATGACGATGCAACCGATCCGATTCCACGAAATGCGGCCGAGCCAGATCAAACCGATCCGCGAGAAGTTCCCCGTCTGTTACGTGCCCATGGGTGTGCTGGAATGGCACGGAGAGCACAACCCCGTCGGTCTCGACGCCATCAAAGCCACTGCCATGGCGGAGTACTTCGCGCGCCACATCGGCGGTCTCGTCATGCCGACGGTCTGGTGGGGAGATAACCGGGCAATCCTGGCGGAGAACCACTTCGGGCCGGAGATTTGCGCAGAAATTGCCAAAGGGCACGGGCTTCCCATGCAGGCGTTCTTCGACGATGCCGAGCGCGCAAAACAGGACGGCGAGTGGAAGACCTGGGAAGCCGTCATGCGCACCACCTTCTACGAGCTGACAACGTTCGGCTTCAAGGTGATCGTGACGATTTCCGGGCACTACCCGCTCCACGGGCCCGCGATCAACGCGGCCAACGCGTTCGAGCCCACCGGCAGGGCGAAAATCATCTCCATCATCGGGTTTGATCTGGTGAAAGACCGCTTCGAAGGCGACCACGCGGCGAAATGGGAAACCTCACTCATGCTCTACCTGCGGCCCGACCTGGTGGACATGAGCGCGCTCGACCCCGACCCCGCGAAGAAGCCGGTGGGCGTTCTGGGCGTGGATCCGCGTGGCAATGCCTCCGCGGAATACGGAAAACAGGGCATGGAAGCCATGACAGAGGCCCTGCGCCCGAAGGTGCTTGAAGCACTGGCGGCGATGCAATGAGGGAGCGATGCCACCGCTCGACGGTACAATTCTTGTTACCACTGAGTTGACAGCTTTTTGAAGCAGCATATTTTTGTAATTGCAGGCGAGTACATTCGGCGCGCACAGATAAGTCTTTTTTCCACGACGGTGTAACGCGTTCCGCCTGTCTCCTTTTGCGCTCGGGATCAGTTTTGGTGAAAAATTGGTGATAAACCGGTCCCATTCGGGCCGGAACAGGGTGTACTGCGCGGGAGTATCTGGCTTCTCCCGCACTGTTCTTGCACGATTTTTCTGCGCGTACGCGTGAAGGGAGGCCACCATGCGTTTACTTCTTTCGTTCCTCACCGTAGCATTGTTCGCCCCGGCGGCACACTCTGCCAACGTTTCTGGCACTATCTCGCAAAACACCACATGGACCAAAGCCAACTCCCCGTACGTGGTGACAGGGGCGATCACGGTCGCCACCGGCGTGACCCTGACAATCGAAGCCGGCGTGGTCGTGTATTTCGGTGGGTGGTACCCGTTCACGGTTCAAGGGAGAATGAACGCAAACGGCACCGCCAAGGATTCCGTTTTGTTTGTTCAGGAACCGAGGTCTGACACGTGGCTGGGACTGGAATTCCTGGGCAGCGACTCCAGCACCCTGTCCTACACCAGGATAAGCAACGTGGAGGAGGATGACACCGGCGGCGCCGTGAACGTAGGCGGCACTGCGCGCCTGCGGCTCACCCACTGCG
>JAKPPK010000060.1 GCA_029547385.1 Candidatus Latescibacterota bacterium | reverse complement strand
CCCGGCGCCAGCGATACGCTCCACGTCCGCGCTGAGGCGGCGGATCAGGGTGTGATTCTGACAAACGCCGCGTGGGCGCAGTTCACGGGTGGGCTGCCGGTGTCCTCGCAGGCGGATGTGGTTTCGCGCAGCGCGTCCTCGATTTCCATCACGAAGGCAGTTGTGACGCCGCCGGCGCTTGTCGGGAAAGAAATCCATTACGAAATCCGCCTGAAGACGCCGCCGGGCTACGCAGGCAAGATCACCGTGGAGGATCCGCTACCGGCGGAGCTTGTGTATATCGCGGGAAGCAGCGTTCCCGCCGCCACCTACGATGCCGGCACGCACACGCTGACGTGGCAGGTCTCCGGCGCGACGAGTGACACCGTGCGGACGTTCACCTTCGCGACGGAACCACGTGGCGATCTGACGCCGGGCGATTACCCGATCCCCAACACCGCGACCGCGAGCGTTGGGGCGTTCAAGATCAGCTCGAACCGCGCGGATGACCTCGTGACGGTGCCCTACTTCCGCATTACGAAGACATCGGACATCACCGCCGCGGAGCCGGGCGATTTTGTGGTCTACCGAATCGCGCTGGAGAACCTGAGCACTGCCGACAGCCTGTCGAACATCGTGGTGCGGGACGTGATGCCGTTCGGTTTCGAGTATGTGCCGAACACCGCGCGGCTGGACGGTGTTGCCGCGCCACCTGATACGCTGCGCGATCGGAACATCATCTGGAACGTTGCCGGCATCGGCGCCGGGAAAACACGCCTGCTGACGTACCGCCTCGTGCTGGGAATCGGCGCCGGCGCGGGCGACGGACAGAACACCGCCACGGCAACCGCTTCCACGTCGCGCGGAGCTACGCTTTCCGCAGGACCGGCAACGGCGCGTGTGTTCGTTCAACCGGCACTGTTCACGCAGGATCAGGTGGTACTCGGTCGCGCGTGGGTGGACCTGAACGGCAACAAAGTGCACGATGACGGCGAGCCGCCGGTGCCGGGTGTGGTTCTCCTGATGGAAGACGGCACGCGCGTCATCGCTGACCGGATGGGCCGCTTCTCGATTCCGGAAATCCGCACCGGCGACCACGCGATACGGCTTCTGGAACACAATATCCCCGACAGCCTCGAGCCGGTGATTCTGGGCGTCCGCTCGACCAACGATCCGTGGATGCGGTTCGTAAGCGTGTCCGCCTCGGGGATGGCGAAGGCGAACTTCCCGTTCCGCGTGAAACCGCGTCCGCCAGCGCCACCGCCACCACCACCGCCTCCTCCGCCACCCGCACTGGCCCCGCCGGAGTCGCTCACCGTGGCGGTCACCGTGGAGCGCGTGATCGTTCCAGATTCGA
Source organism: Candidatus Latescibacterota bacterium (assembly GCA_029547385.1). Classification (GTDB taxonomy): domain Bacteria; phylum Latescibacterota; class MWCZ01; order MWCZ01; family MWCZ01; genus MWCZ01. The sequence goes on along the minus strand of JAKPPK010000060.1, from coordinate 11,264 downwards.
TCACGATCCCGGCGTCGGAAACCATCATTCTGGAGTCCGGTGTGACGTTCGCCACCGGGAAAGCGGATCTGCGGCCCGAAGGAATCGCGGTGCTGAACGACCTGCTCCCGAGGATAAAACGGGCGCAGGGCCGGCAGATCACGGTGAGCGGGCACACCGACCCGCGGCCGATCCGCACACGGCAGTTCCCGAACAACATGGTTTTGTCGCTTGCGCGTGCGCGTGCCGTGCGCAACTGGATGGTGCAGAACGGCGTTGATTCGACGCACATCGCGATATTCGGGTACGGTCCCGACCGCCCAATAGCGCCCAACACCACGCCCGAAGGGATGCAGAAGAACCGCCGCGTTGAAATCAACCTCGATTACGGGACCGAGGCGCGAACGATCCCTGCCGGAACCGCCCGCGTGAGGCTCGCGATCCGCACGTCTGGAAATGCGGAACGCGATAGTTTCACGATCTCGCAGCCGCTCCCGGAGGACATTACGCGTCCTGCACCGGATTCGTTGCGAGATCGCATCGTGCAGCACGGGGACTCAGTGTGGGCCAAGATCGCACGGGAACGCGGCGTGTTCACGGATTTGCCCGCGCCTGAAGTGAGCCACCGCACGTGGGGTTCGATCCCGTTGCGGCGCACGAGCGAACCAAGGGATGGAACGATTCGCGAGACATGGGACGGAAGTATCCGGGTTCCGGCGGCAGTTGATTCCAGCACTTCGCTGATTCCACAGGACAGCGCGGTTCGAACGGTGCAGGCGCCTTCCGTTGCTCCTGCAGGTGGTGGTTCTGTTTCCCCGTCGGTTTCGGTTCCGGCGGCGGCGGGACAGCCACCCGCACTTCCCGGCGCAGGTGCGCAGCCAGCGGCCGCGAGCACCGTTGCAGACAGCATTTCGCCGGCTCAGGCGCCCGCAGTCGAACTTCGACGGCTGCCCACACCGAAGGAGCGCGTGCAGCGACCCGGTCAACTTGTATGGATAGAGTATCCGACGGCGGACAGCACGGTGAGTTATCGGGATCGGCTGACGCTGACAGCGCGCGGGCAGACTGGCATGCCGATGACCCTGCGGCTGAACGGCCGGGAAGTGTCTACTCTCTCGGTCCGTGGCGATTCGCGGGTAGATTTCCTGAACATCGCCGCGCCGTCAGGACCGGTGACCCTCACCGTCACTCAGACGTTCCCGGGCGGTCGCGTGTTCGCCGACAGCATCTTCATCCACGTGGTCGGCCCGGCTGCCAGGGTAATGCTTGACGTCTCCCCGTCCACGCTTCCCGCCGACAGCCTCTCCCAGGCGGAAGCCATCGCGCAGGTTCTGGACGAGTGGGGTATGCCGCTGGCGGATGGACAGGTCGTCACCTTTGAGATCGACAACGGTTCGATCATCACGCCGGACCTCTACCCCGAGGAACGCGGAGTGCAGGTTCAGATGCGTGGCGGGTACGCTTCTGCATTGATCCTGAGTTCGGCGAAACCGGGCGAGGCAACACTGACGGCGAACGCGTCGAACATCGTCGCGCGGGCGACTCTCAACTACACCGTGCCGCACGAAAGATTTGTGCTGGTCGGTATAGCATCAGGCCAGATTGGATGGAAGACGAACGCCGCTCCGCCTGCCGGTGTGAATTTCGGAAAGGACTTCAACAGCGGCGCGTATGGAAAAGGCAAGGCCGCATTCTTTGGCCGCGGGACGGTCCGAAATGGGTACCTCCTGACGACCTCGTTCGACAGCGACCGCCGGTTTGATGACCAGGTCTATCGTTATCTCACGCCAGAACGAGCCTATCCCATCCATGGCGACGCCAGTTCCATTTTCTACGAAGCGCCTTCCGCGAGCAAGTTCTTCTTCCGGCTCGCAAAGGAACGGAACTACCTGCAGTACGGTGATTTTGCTCCCGATCTGTCGCAGGCAGAACTTACGGCATACAGGCGGACGTTCACAGGTGTGGCCGCGGCGATGCGCAACAGACACACCGCGTGGAGTCTGTTTGGTGCGTTCACGGAACAGGCGATACAGGTTGACGAAATCCCTGGTGAAGGCGTTTCGGGGAACTATTACCTGTCCGCGGCGCGTCGTGGCGTTCGCGTGGTGGAAGGAAGCGAGCGCATCGTCATTCAGACGCGCGACCGCATCCACCCGGAAAACATCCTGCGCGAAGAAGTGCAGTATCGCTTCGTCGACTATGAGATAGACTACCTCGCCGGTACGATTCTGTTCAAAAAGCCAATCCCGAGCCGGGGTTTCGACGAGAACCCGATTTTCATCGTCGCCACCTACGAAGCGTCACGCGCGCTTCAGCGGCACACGGTTGGTGGCGGTCGTTTCGCGCTTCATTCCGGCGACAGATGGGAAGTCGGCACTTCGCTTGTGGGCGAAGGACGCTCCACGGGCGATTACTGGTTGAGCGGCATTGACGCAGGTTACCGGCCATTCCAGAACGTGTTCGTCAGCGCGGAACTGGCAAGGTCGGATCTGGCGCAGACGGGATGGGCATGGAAATTCGGCGCGCAGGGGCGGTATCGAAGCACTCTGAGTTACGACCTTTCCTACAGAAGCGCCGAGCGTGCGTTCTATAATCCGAGCAGCACTTCCGCCCTTCCCGGTGTGACGAAGATGCGCGGAAAGGTTACGTGGTCGCCGGTTGCTTTCGCCAGTCTTACGGGGGAAGCGTTCCGTTCCGACGACGTCGTGAATCGCGAGGTTCGGAACAGCGCCGCACTGGGTGGCACGTACCGCTGGCGCAGACTCACGGGGCTTGCGTCCACGGAAATCACGAACGTTGACAGAGCAGGTCAGGAAACCCGCACCGGGGTGGTCAGCACCGGACTCGAATGGGCGGCGTCGCGAACACTCACTTTCAAGGCGGAACGGGATCAGAACTTCCTTGACGAAGACGTTACGTACCGTCCAACGCTGAACCGCCTTCAGGCGCGCTGGTCACCTCTTGCGCGGCTGGACGTGATAGCGGAGCATGCGTTCCGCGACTACAATTTCGTGGATTCCAGCTACACCGCCATCGGCCTGCAATCCCGTGTAACGGACAACACGACGGCATACGCCAATTACAAACTGGACGGCGGGATCAACGGTCAGAAGAACGAAGCAATCGTCGGTTTGCGGCACCGGTTCATGCCGTTCCCGTACGTATCCATGAGCACAGGCTTCGAGCGGATGCAGACGCTGAGAGGCAATCGCTCCGCCGATTTCTACTCGTACAGCATCGCCGGGGAGTACCTGCCTCCGGAATTATTCAAGGCCAGCGCCCGCTTCGAACAGCGGGAAGGTCAGACGCTCGACAAAATGGTGGTTTCGGGGGCGTTCGACGTTGTGCTGGCACGCAACCTTTCCCTGCTTGCGAAACACACGTATGCGGGCGAAGCGACATTCGCCACGGGTACATGGAACCGGTTGCGAAGCCATCATTTCCTGTCCGGTCTCGCATGGCGGTCGGACCGTAGCGATTATCTGAACGTCCTCGGAAAATACGAGTACAAGAAGCAGTATAACGGGATGTTGACGCCGGCCACGGATCGTTCAGTACACATCGGATCGCTGGAAGGTATGCTGGAGCCGCGCTCTCAGCTTGAGGTGTTCGGCCGGTACGCGTTCAAGGTGGCCCAACTTTCCAGCGAGGGAGTGTCCTCGCGGTCGCTCACAGACCTGTGGATGGGAAGCATCCGCTACGAATTGCGGGAAACCTGGGATGTGCTCGGGGAGTATCGTTTGATCAGCCAGCACACAGCCAATGATCTGCAGCACGGAGCTTCGGCGGAAGTGGGCCGTGTTCTCGGCGGCAATGCACGAATAGCGCTCGGGTACAACTTCGTCGGTTACCACGACAGCGACTTCGCGGGCCTGTCATACTGGGGACAGGGGCCTTTCATGCGGATCCAGGTGAAATTCACGGAACGCGAAGTCGCCGGAGCGTTGGACGGCCTCCAGACCTTCTGGCGGGGCAGGTGAGCTTGAGTTCAGAAGCCGAAGCCGAAGCCGGCTCTGTCAGACTGCCGCCTGTCCGGCGTCCTTCCCCAGCAGTTCGATCACCTTCCCCATGACAGCGAACGCGTCGGCGACGTAGAGAACGTCCGCCTTCCCCCTCGCCCACCCGCAATTAGGATCGAGATTCACGGCGCGCCGTTCGTTGATGAATCGCCATCCCACCACGTGCGGTTCCTCACCGTGGCAACAGGTCGCAAGCCCTTTGGGATGGCGCGGCGTGGACCCCGTTTGACCAACCTGATGCATGTGAGTCAGAAGGCTGATCACCTTCTGCCCTTCCCCGGACTGATCCACCAGGGATTTGCTGCTCCCCAGGGACGCGTGAGTCAGGTCAAGGAAGTTCCGGATCAGGTTCTCGGCTTCTTCGACATGAACTTCCCCGTCAGCCTGCTTTTTCGTCCAACCGGCCCCTGCAACAAACAGGAGGTCCGCATCGGGGCGAATCGTCTGAGTTCCCGCGGATGCCGGTTCGATGCCGGCGATCCGGGTACGTGTTTCCACCGGTTCCACAGGTACGATGGAGACCTCCGCGTGCCCACCGCCCCCGCTCCAAGGGCTGAACACCCCCGGCTCGAGCAGCACCACCCACGGTCGCTGAGACCGTGTCAGCTCAGCGACCATCCTCTGGCGATAGTACCAGCGCTGGATGAGGAGTGTACCTTCGTCCACGCGGAGCCCGGTTATGCGCGTGTCGATGCGGCCCTTCGCCCGAAACGCAGCACCAGGCATGCAACGCGCCGAACGGGTTGTTTGCGGCGCCAGGACGAAATCCGCTTCGGCAGCGCGAATCAAGGCCACAGCCGCCGCTGAATCGGTTGCACACCTTGCAGACGCGAACTCCGGTCCCTGGACGGCGAGAATTTGGTTTGCGCCACACGAAGCGATGCTGTCCGCGGCTTTCTGAGCAAACTCGCCAATCAATCCGACGTTCAGTGCCGCACCGAATGCCTGTGCAAGCTCGCACGCGCCGGATAACGCTTCAAGCGCAGGTTTCCCGAGCGCCCCATTTTCCTCAACAAATGCGAGAAGAAGGATCTTTTTCATTGCGCTATCGTTCCTCACTGGCTCAGTCATCCCCGTATCCACGCGACAATTTCCCCGGCAATCTGTTCCACCGGCACATCCTTGACGATGCGCGTGGTTCGTTGCTGCTGCGGGAGTTCCACCTTCGCAAACGATACCCCTTCCGCACCAACCTGCACCTGCGGCGCCTTCTGCAGAGCAGGCATGATGCTTCGCATGTTCGCCATCCCGATTTGCGGGTTGTTCGGCGGCTCAGGCAGGTGGCCTGTCGCCCAGCCGACAACGAGCGGGGGACAATCGCACTCGCTGAAGAGGTAATTGCCGCCTTCCACGCGTTCGAGAAGACTGATTTCGCCGTTCTCAGAAACCGACAGCGAATCAACCGCGAGAAAGACCTCCGTAATCCCGAGCATTTCGCCTACAACCTGAAGGGTTACGCCCGCGTCCCGCGACGCAGACGCGTACCCTCCGAAGAGAAGCAGCCGGCTCCTGTCCAGGTCGGGGATCGCACCTATTGCATTCGCAAGCGCGGTTGCGGTTTCAAACGGGTCGCAGAAGCCGCTGGCAGACCCATCAACCGGCACGAAGCTGAACGGAGCTTTCTGCGCGACAGTCATCATGAGCTGCTGCAGTCGCTGCTTCGGACCAACACTGACCAGCCACACTTTCGATCCCGCGTATTCTTTCGCGAGATGCGCCGCCTCGTACAGCGCGTGGGCCGCCCACGGATCCAGCACGGATGGCAGGACCATCTCGTTCTTAAGCGCGGGTCCTTTCGGTCCGACATCTGGCTCGAGGGTCTGCAACGGATCCGGCACCAGACTTCCGCATACAACGATGTGATATCCAGATTCCATGAACTCCTGTTCCTTCTGAAAAAGTCAATTTTCCGCTGAATGCAGGCCGCCTGCCCCGGCATAAAACCGGATATTGCCGCGTTCCCTGTCTCCCGGCCGAGGCTGCGTGCAGTTCCAGATGCACGCGCCACAGTGGATGCATTTCTCGCGATCAAACTCCGGAGTTCCGCCTGAAGGTGACGGAGCAATTGCCTGCGCAGAACAGGCTTCGATGCACAGCCTGGTCCCGCACTGTTCACACACTGCCGGATCGACAAACATGACGTGGTCAGCAAACCCCGGCGCTGCCTGAACTTTGCCGCCGAGGAGAAGCGCATCCTGCTGAGAAATAAGCAGTTTGCCGTCCAGAGGAATTTCAGGCCACCCCGCCCTTGTCATCAGCGCGTCATGCAGCGGAATGGCGTTTTTCGCGCACTCTTCGCGTATTCGCTGAAGCTCTTCACTCGAAATCCGGTCCCTGTAATACTGGTTCAGGTCTGGTATGCCTTCGCGAGGATGTGCCGATCGGGTCTTCAGGTTCAGCGCGCCGCGCGTAAGACCCGAAACAGCCATGCCGAGGACACCGGTCACGAAGCCCTTCCGGAAGCCGTCTCTGGCGTGTTGGGCTTTGCGCGAGCCCGTTTCTACCCAGCTTTTCCTCCGCCGGTTTGTATACGCAGCCTCGAGATTCGCCTGAGTAAAGGGTTCCCCCTTTTTCAGCAGATCGATGACGCCTTCGGCAAGCAGGACACCGGTCATCCATGCCTCATCCACACCGGATCCCGTAAGAACGTTCGTACTGCCGGATCCCTCTCCGATTCGGGCGTATCCGTCGCCTGCCAGGTACGGCTCTCCGAGGCGACCAGATTCCTGAAGCGTTTTCGCGCCCCATGACCTCAACGTGCCGCCTTCGAGGTGATGCCAGAGGTAAGGGTGGAGCATCCAGTGCTGCAGATAGCGATACACCGTTCGGACGGGACTCGCGAGAGTAGAGGGAACGAAAATGCCGAGCGACGCGATGCGTTCCGGGTGAACGTAAAGAAAACCGAAGATCTCGGGTTCCGGGTATCCCAGAGTGTGCAAGACCGTTCCCGGGACTAGGTCACAATGGTCGGGCAAGCTCACGACCACCTTCATGCCGACCGCCCAATCGTGCTGATGGTGGCCTTCCGGGAGCCCGAACTGCTCGTCAAGACGTTGCCCCACCGCACCGACCGGACCGTCGCCGACGACGGTGAGGCGCGCACGAACATCCATTCCCGGCATGTAGCCGACGTCAGGCGTGCCATCCTTCTGAACGCCCTGATCCGCAATACGCACACCGACAACCTGTTTCCCTTCGAGGATCGGCTCTCCAACGGGTGTTCCCGGCCATATCTGGACCATTCCTGAGGACGAGACCTGGTTACTCACCCACTGCATGAATTGCCCGATCGACATGACCAGGCCGCCATGTTTCTTGAGAAACGGCGGAATGAAAGGCAATTCCAATGCCGAGCGGCGATAGGGCAGCACCCACCGGAGACCCCGAATTGCGCTGTCGGCAATTCTCAAACCCAGCGACCGCCTGCTCGCGCCATGCGGGTCGAGTAGATACACGATTCTTTCCTCGGAGACCGGATGAGCCAACGGAATCTCGGAGGGATTCATGTCGGGGAATGTGTTTCTAATGGCTCTGGCTTCCGTCACCAGTCCGGACACACCGAAATTGACGTCGTCGGCACGCTCGTAGCAGACTACCTGAAGCGGCATTCCGGGCAGAACCGTGCTCTGAACGTGCGGTTCACCCGATGCCTGTTCCATCTCGCGAGCGAGGGTGGTCAAAAACCCGCCCATGGCAGGGCCGAACCCTACGCACGCGATATCCACGTCAAGATTCAAACGGTCGACCGGGTTTTCTGTCCCTTTTTCCAAATCGGGCCCCATTCCGTTTTCTTCCAATCGCCCTCAAATCCGCGCCACAACACCACTGTTCAGGCAGGGTAGTCGAGCGCTTCGGGGATGGAAACGCTCGTGAGCGCCCTGGCCGCCCTGTCCTTGGCGAGCGCGGAACCAGAAAGGCAGGCATGCAGGCGCTTCTGCAGCCGCTGAAACGTCTCAAGCCCCTCATGACCCGCACACGGCCCCGCTTTGGTTGCACGCGTACCGTCAGCACCGATTGAGTCCGCAGTTCCGGCGACCCCGGCCGCAGAACCCGGAATGAGAGACTCGGCGCTTACGAGTTCCTCATCGGTCAGGCATGCTCCCTCATCTTTCCAACCTGGATGCCGGTTGTACCCATACACCAGCAGGGAACATACGCGCGATGTCTCGCCCGCCGCCCGGGCAGCCTGAACGTGGCAGAGGTCGCTGAAAAATCGGACGTACCCGGGTAATGCCTCCGCGTCCAGTCCACGTTCTGCCCCTCTGGCGGCCAGCTCGATGGTGTCGAGTATCTGGCAACGGCTCGCCAGAAGCCAGCTCAGCGCATCCGCCATGGGGAACGTGACGCCTTGCCGCTGATCCTTGAACAAAGGCCTCCCGTCGGCGTCTTTCCCTTCCAACAGGTAGGTCAGCGACCAGAGCCACAGTTCCATTGCTGACGCCAGGGTGCACGCCCCTGTTTCGGGGTATTCGGAGGCGATACCGCGCATTTCGCGTATCCACCCGCGAAAAATGGTAAGAAACAGCTCGTTGGCCATGGTCACGCTCAACTGGCGTCGCTGAACCGCCTCCGGGCCTTCGTACGTTGCCTCGAGCTGTGCATCCATCCACTTCATGCCGAGAAACCCGGGACAGTCTTCCGTGATGCCGTACCCGCCCATCAGGCTGACTGCTTCTCTCATCATGTTCGCGCCGTGGCCGGTGTTCCACAGCTTTGTTGCGGGGCACAGCACGTTCGTGATGGCGTCCGTAATGGCGAACCGGACCAGTGTGTCATCCGGGAGAGAAGCTACCCCGGTGGAATACCGGCCAGATTCGGGTTTTGCCGACTCCTCCAAGAACTGAATGGCTCGTTTCTGCGCCTCCATCATGGTCCGCATCTGGGCTCTGCCCGGGGCGACGTTCAAATCGCCCAGCAGACGCTCAGTTTCCCGTTCCAGCGGGTCGAATTCGTCGAAAAGTCGCGCGGTTGCAAACCCCAGCGAGGCGCTTGCTTCCCCCGTCGCCCAGACATCGATAAGCCTGTGGAGCGGGTCTTCTTTCATTTGCAGGCCGAGATCGTGTCGCGGAGTCCCTTCGGCCCCCGAAGCTCCTCCGCGGAAGCGACCACGTTGGTACCGTATGACCGGCTCGATCGCCGAAAGCAGCTTCGCGGAGGTCATCAGGCCCACTGTCACGCGTGTACGCCGGAACACTGATTCGATGATCTGGCTGTGATTCCACTGGGGAACGATCACGCCGTCTTTCACGGAGTATCCCCCGATGATCCTGCTGGCGGGGATATCGAGACTGAAGACGGGGTCGGTGGTAGACGAAAGCTGGTGCACCAGCTTCTTTGTCGGGGTACCTCTGTCGAAAACGCCCGGGTCACCTTCTTCGAGAATAACCATGCAGGAGCCTTTTATGCGCGGGTCGTCAGAATCGACCGCCGCACACACGAAGTTGGCAAAACCCATGTTGGTGATGAAGCGCCCTCGTTTCTCGACGTGGAGAATCGGCTCCTCTCCATCATTCCACCTGGCGATTCCAACCTTTCCGCCCAGCACTCCGGTATCTACGCCGACGTACGGAATTGGCTCGGTCAACGCAAATGCGCCGCGCCACGCTTTTCGCGTATCACCGGGGGCAGGAGGAACGCACAGCTTCATATAATGCGATCTCTGTTGTTCCGTTCCCTTTTCCTTTATCGGCTCCAGCGCCAGATTCCCGGCGAGGCTCCCGGTGGCCGCCCCTCCGTCGACCCACGCCAGTTCGAATGCCAGCAGGGCCAGAGCGAAGTTTTTCGGTCCTTCGATGTATCCGCCATCCTCCGGATCCATGAAGACGGAAGTGATCCCGGCTTCGTCGAAGGCCGTGAGCATCTGAGCCTTTTCTTCTGTCCATTCGTGCGTGTTACGCGCCCCTGAGGCCACGAGCCGCGCCACGAGACCTCGAGCCACGGAACGGGCCGATTGAACGAGCATCTGGAGGTCGAACCGGTCAGAAAACCGCCATTGCACCTGACGGATTTCGTCGCCGGGAAGTGTTTTCATAACGGAGTCGCCATTGGCAGAGGAAAGCATCTTCTGGAACCCCTGTAGTGCGTGATCAACGGAGGAAAAGGCCGGGGAACCCTGACTTATTCGCTGATGTGTATTCCTGCGACCGATTGGGAGGGCGGATGGAAGCCCTGCGGCCCGCGCGTAATCGTTGCGCGCGGGTGAATCAGGTGCGTATGTTTTGAATTGCGCCGACTGCAATCACGCCCAGGACGTTTATTAAGGTCATAATCCGCGAAGGAGCAGTCAAGGGCGAGCAGATACGACCTGCAGCACGTTTCGCGATGCGTGGCCCAGGTCCAATCTGATTGCAGCAGGACCGTGTTGTCACGGTTTATGGTACGACTTGCATTACGCGCCTGCTTCCCACGGGAATCTTTGTTCTTACGGCGACGTACCACACAACGGAGAACCCTGCGACCCATCGCGTGCGAAAACACGAACACAACAGGCTTGGTCTGACAATTCACGAACGGGGCTTCGCGTTCACATTTCGGATACCGTATGTCATTTGAGGCATTGTCGGCTTGCGTTCTCGGGCTGATAGCGCTGGCCGTCGGCGCTCGATTCCTTGTTGATGGTTCCTCCAGACTCGCTTCGGCACTGGGCATTTCTCCTCTGTTGATCGGGCTTACCGTGGTGGCGTTCGGCACCAGTGCGCCCGAGCTCGCGGTGAGCGTTCACGCCGCATGGGCGGGACAACCAGACATCGCCGTCGGTAACGCAGTGGGAAGCAACATCATCAACGTACTGCTTATTCTCGGCGCCTCGGCCGTTATTACTCCCCTGGTGGTGTCGCAGCAACTCGTCCGGATGGACACGCCGCTCATGATCGGGGCGTGCGTTCTCGTTTATGTGTTCGCGGCAGATGGTCTTTTGAGCCGAGTGAATGGACTCATCCTTTTCGCGTGTGTTGTCGCCTACACCGTTTTCGCGATACGAGTGAGCAAAAGAGAATCTGCCGGGGTGGAGCAGGAATACGCGCGCGAATACGGCAAAACAAAGGTTACGGGTGCCCGGACCTGGGTCGTGATGTTGGCAGCCATTGTTGCGGGACTTGGTTTGCTTGTGCTCGGTTCCAGATTCCTTGTGGAAGGTGCCTCAGAGATCGCGCGTGCGTACGGGTTCAGCGAGCTTGTCATCGGACTGACAATTGTCGCGGGCGGCACGTCGCTCCCTGAGATCGCAACTTCCATTGCCGCGAGTGCGCGGAGAGAACCGGATATTGC
>JAKPPK010000450.1 GCA_029547385.1 Candidatus Latescibacterota bacterium | reverse complement strand
CGATGTTGCGTTGGAACAAACCTTATGAAACCGGAGTGGAGGTAGTTTATGGCACTGCGCCGCCGTGACTGGGGCTGGCTGGCCCTCATGGTTGCAGTCGTTATCTGGGGTGGCCAGATATTCAACCACGTCGAGGCACTTGCCCAGGATGCGTACGGGAGAATTGGCCAGATGGCCGATGACCGTGCAGAGGTGGAAACCGCAATTCTCCGGTTTTACGTCGAGGACGTAGACGCAGGGAAGTTGCAGCTCTCCCAGGTTGACGGGATGCTCAACGAACTCGACACGTACAGCGATTTTCTCAACGAGCGCGAGCAAGAAGACCTGCGCATGACTACGGAAGGGGCCTTCGGCGGGCTTGGCATAGAGATCAACGCGGTCGATCATTACCCCACGGTCATTTCGCCCCTTGAAGGAACGCCCGCGTGGGACGCCGGTCTGCTTGCCGGGGACCAGATTATCGAAATCGAAAATGAGAGCACGTATGACGTGAAGCTTGATATTATCGTCGGCAAGCTTCGGGGGGTGCCTGGAACGGCAGTAAACATCAAGGTGCGCCGACCTGGATCCAGCGAGCCCATCGACTTCCGTATCACACGTGCTGAGATTCATGTCAACTCGGTCCAGTTCCATGGCCTGCTGTGGGATCCCCGTGCTGAAGGGTTCCTGCCGCTTGGTGCTCCTGACTGGTTGCGGAACGCTCAAGGCATCGGTTACATCCGCCTGTCGTCGTTCTCCCGCGGGGCGACGGACGAAGTCCGCGTTGCGTTGCAGGACCTGATGGCGAAGCGTGCCCGGGGTATCGTTCTTGATCTGCGAATGAATCCGGGAGGCCTCCTGGAAGAGGCACGGGGAGTCGCTGACCTTTTCCTTCCGAAAGGTCGCCTGATCGTCTCCACGAAAGGCCGGGCCCAGAGGGGTGAACAGAGGCTGTATTCGGAGCGCGATCCGGCCATTCCTCCGTCGATGCCGGTGGTGGTACTGGTGGACGAGGGCTCAGCCAGCGCTTCGGAGATCGTCGCTGCGGCGATTCAGGATAACGATCGGGGGTTGATTGTCGGGCGTCCGACCTTTGGCAAAGGATCCGTCCAGACGGTGTACAACTCTCAGTTCAGCGGGAGATTCGGTCTCAGTTTTTCCCAGAACGCCCTTCTGAAACTTACGACGGCCTACTACTACTCCCCCAGCGGGCGCTGCATTCACAAGCCACGCTGGCGAACGGGCAAGCGTGGCGCGGTTGTTTCGAAAGCTGCGAGTGATACCGCGACGGTGTACCGTACCTCGAAGGGGAGAGAGGTTCGGGGTGGTGGAGGTGTGGCAGTGGACGTGGCGGTGCAACCGGATGTTCCACCGGCGCTGTTCTGGCAACTCAACGCGCGGCAGTTGTTTTTCAACTACGCCGTTGATTACGCGGTGAAACACCCGGAACTGGATCCGCAGACATTCGACGTCAACGAAGCGATGTTGTCAGATTTCCGCAGGTTCGTGGCGGACTCAGTACACGCGTTCACGTACGAACCGCGGGGCAAAAAGGAGCTCGATGACTTCGCAAAGGCGACCTCGGAGGCCGGATACAGTCAGGAAGTTACACGTCGTGTCGAGGAATTACGGGAAGCTCTGCTGGCGCAGAAAGATGCGGAGTTTTCCCGTGCGGAGCCGTACATTCGGCAGCGGTTGCGCAGTGCCATAGCAGGGCGGGTCTGGGGAAGGCAATCTCGCACTCGAGCAGATTTCACGCGTGATCTCGCGCTCAAGGAGGCTCTGACATACCTGACGGATTCCGGCCGGTACGCACAACAGATTGCGCTGAGCCCGGTACGCCCGCGGCCTCAACAGCAGGAACAGACAGCCGAAAACGAAGGTGATTGAGACGCGTGTTGCGTCTTTCGACTTACGGGTTGGGTGTGGGAGCGCTCAACCCGTTTGTCGTTTCCCGGAGATACGAACTCGCCTTTCTGTTTCGTTGATAGAACAAAGAAAGTGGATTGCAGTGGAACTGGCAAATCAGAGCGATTCCGAACTTATCAGCATGTTCCTTGACGGGCAGGCTGCCGCTTTTGATACGCTGGTTCGTCGCTACGAGCGGCAGGTTTTCGGGTTCATTTTCGGAATGGTGCAGAATGAGGCGCTGGCGAACGACCTTTTCCAGGAAACGTTCATTCGCATTATCAACGCGCTGCCGGACTACCGGGAACGGGGAAAATTCGCGAGCTGGTTGCTGGGCATTGCGAGAAATCTCGCTCTGGATGCCCTCCGGAAGCGTCGCGTTGAAGGCCGGATTTTCCGGCTGGAGAATCGCACAACGGATAGCGGAAACGCGGAGTCGACATACCCGGAGATTCCCGACGACATAGAAAGCCAGGCCGATATGGTGGAACGGGAGGAATGGCTGGTTCGCATGAGGGAAGCCCTGGCTGAATTACCCGTGGAACAACGCGAGGTTGTCTACCTGCGCTACGAAGCAGATCTCACCTTCCAGCAGATTGCGGACCTGACGGGAGTCTCCATCAACACCGCTCTCGGCCGAATGCGGTACGCTTTGAACAGCTTGAGGAAGCGAATGAACGTTGCCACGGAGCCTTCAACCAATGAATGACACAAAAGGGACACCGGCGTGTCTTCGCACGCAACGCGACGCCCTGCGGTACACGTCAGGCGAACTCTCGGCTGAGGAGCGCATCACGTTCGAGGTGCATCTACAACACTGCCGAGAATGTGCACGGTTGGTGGATGACGAAAGAACAATCCGCAGAGTGTTTGGAGCGCTTCCGCGATCCTCTCCATCGGCCGAGGTCCGGGCGTTGATATCGGAACGGGCTGCCGCGTCAGGCGCTGCCTACCACAAACTCAGCAGTCCGGGGCGGATTGCGCCGCTCCGCACTGCGCTGGTAACCCGGATCCCCGTGTGGACCTGGCCGGTTGCGGCTGCCGCGATTCTTTTGCTCGGGGTCTCGTTGACCTTCCACAGAGATGTGCGAACGCCGGTATTTCCGAGCGACACCCTGTCCGCGCCTGTCGCGCTGGTACCCGATGTCCCGGCAGGAGACGGTATCCAGGTTGCCTCCGTTTCTGAAACGACAAAGGCTTCAACGCGGATAAGAACTCCGAGGGACGGGGCAAGCGCATCCGACAATTTGCTTGATGATGATGTTGTGGAGCTTGCGGACCGCGTTGAGACGCTCGCAATGATTCTGGACGAGGAAACAACTCAATGAAATGGTCGAGGACGCTGTCTGTGATGTGTTCGGTCGTTGTCGCCGGGGCGGCTTTTCTTAACGGAATCAGAGCCGATGCTCAGATGCCCGGGCCTCCGCCGGGTGGTTTCCCGGAATTCTCACGTGGCCCCAGGCGGGGCCAACTGAGGAACCCCACCCCGGAGGAAGAGGCAATGGCGTTGGAGTTCATCCGAAGGATAGACTCGTCGCGCGTGGAACAGGTGATCGCCCTGAAAACTTCCCGCCCACACGCCTACCGCTCGATGATTCTGCGCTCCCTGAACATGGAACGGCATGCCCGCGCGATGGGGAGAAGAGGCGATCCCGGTGAAATCCGGCAATCGGAGCAGTTGTTCCGAAGGATGTTTGAACTGCGCGAACAGATGGACAGGCTGTCGATCCAGTACCGGCTGGCAACGGACGAAAACGCGAAGAACGAGATTCGGGCGCGGTTTTCGGCAAAGGCAGG
>JAKPPK010000436.1 GCA_029547385.1 Candidatus Latescibacterota bacterium | reverse complement strand
TAAATAAAAAGGAAGGGCCCCTTTTTATGTGAGGGGCCCTTCGGTATTACCCGGGGTCTTGCGACCCTGCTTTATCGCTTACAGCTGGGAAGCATACTTCCCGTCAATGACCTCCCAAAGGGCACCATGGGTGTCCTTCGGATGAACAAACGCATAATAACGCTTCTTCTCAGGCCAGAAACGTACTTCCTTCTTCTCACCGAACTTCTCCGGTACGATCACCGCACCGTTTTCCTTCAACTTCGGAACCGCCTCATTCACCGAATCAACATTGATCGAAAGCAACTGAACTCCCTCTTTGCCGCCGTTGGCCTTCGTGATCCAGTATCCCACATCGTACATCACACCCTCCGGCTTCGGAGTCGACTTCTTTACCCACTTCGTCTCGCTGCCCATGCCGCTCGTCACAATGTTACCCTGAAGATCCTGAAGCTCATACCAGCCGCCGAAGCCCTCATCCTCCATCACCTCAACCGTCGACGGACCAACCTTGAAGCAAGTCACGTTGATATGAGAATCCGGATCAAAGTACCGCTCCGCTACGTCCCAACCGAATATCCGCACATAATCCTGCTCCGCCTTCACCACGTCAAATACCGCAATGCTGATGTGGTCGATAAAATTCGGATGTACCTTACTCATCTTTCACCATCCTTCCTGAAGAACTATTTCTCGCCCTTCTGTCCCAATATCGCATCCAGACGCTTCGCCGTCGGGAACGCCGCCGTGTACGTATTCAAAGACTTCGTGTCTTCCAACTCGTAATAAATCGCTACCTCAGGGCAGGAAAACGCACAAATCCCGCACTCCTCGCACAAATCGCGAAGCATGACAGCCTTCTTATTGAACATCCCGATAATCCCTACGGGACATGCACGAACACAAATCGCGCAACCGTTACACTTCATTACATCAATTTCTGGAATCATATCCTAAATCCCCTTCCTTTGGTTAGTCGTGTTTCGTCGTTCTGTGCATCAGCTGATACCACTTATGGGAGAACTTCATGCCCATCCGGTATCCGTCGTGAATCGCCGCGTAACCTCTTCTCACCTGGATCACGTCGCCGATCATGAAGACCTCCGCCTTCCCGTACTTGCCGTACTTGATCTCCGTGTTCGAACGCAGGTCCGCAATCACCACCAGGTCCGCAGGCACCTTCACTTCCTTCTTCTCCGCATCCAGAATGATCACGCCGTCGTCAACGATCTCCTTCGCCGTCGTGCGATTCATCTGATTGACCTTACCCTGCTTCAGCTTCAGCATGTAACGCCATACGTAAGAAATGTTCACATCCGGCCCGAACTTCTTCTGCGGACCGACGATCGATACGTTCACATCCTTGTACTTGTTGATGATGTACAACGCCGTCGCAATACTCACCGCCTTGCCGCCCAAAAGAACCGTGTTCTTGCCGGGTTTTACCTTACCCTGAAGAATGTCGAAGCACGTGCATACATTCGCCTTGTCCGAACCAACATACGCTTCCTTGTCCGGTACCGCACCCGTCGCGATGATCACCGCGTCCGCATCCGTCGCCTTCAGGTCGTCCGCCGTGATCGCCTTGTTCAGGACAATCTTCGCACCGTAACGATCGCACTGCGCCTTCAGGTATTTCACCATCCGCAGCAGCTCCTCGTCACCCCAGGGACCGTTCGAAGCAATCTCAAACTGACCGCCGACCACGTCGCGCTTCTCGTAAATCGTCACATCATGACCCTTCGCCGCAATGATCGCTCCGGCCTGAAGACCCGCAATACCCGCACCCACAATCGCAACCTTCTTCGATACCGGGTCTTTCTTCCAGCCGTAATTACCCCAATCCACCTCGTTCTCATGACCCAGAGCCGGGTTGACCGTACAGCAAAGCTCCGTGTCCCGGAACAACCGCGCCAGGCAAACGTTGCACGCAATACAGGGAATGATATCCTGCTGGCGGTCTTCCATAATCTTGATCGGCAAAAGCGGATCCGCGATCATCGGACGACACATCTCCCAACCGTCCAGCTTCCCTTCCGCCATCGCCTTCTCCGGAATCTCCGGAACAAACTGACGGTATGCATGGTAAACAGGAACCTTCAGGTGCTTCTTCATCCGCTCCGCAATGTAGAGCCAGTAACCCATCGGAACGTCGCGCGTAATGACCGGTACCGCACACTCCTGCCAGCCCGCCGTCACGCTCAGGTAATCAATCCCCGCTTCCTCCGCCAGAATACAGGACTGGAGGCTCTCCTCAACCGTGTTACCTCCACGGTCATCCAACAGCTCCTCGCCGCAAAGACGAATGCCGACCGGAATGTCGCCGCAGACTTCCTTACAGCCCTTGATGATGTCCATGACAAACTTCATGCGGCCACGGATGTCTCCGCCGTACTCGTCCGTCCGCTTGTTCGTGTACGAAGATACATAGTTCGAAAGCAGGTAACCCACGATACCCGAAATCTCCACCATCATGTAACCCGCCTCAACCGCTCTGCGCGCACCATCAACGTGCTCCCGGATACAATCCTTGATCTGATCCTTCGTCATCTCCACCGGGGGACGAAACAAAGGCAGCTTCTGAGGTACCGCAGAAGGACCCACCGAGTAGTTCAACTCAATCGCGCCGACACGACCGCAGTGCATCAGCTGCAGACAGGAAGCCGAATTGTGCTTGTGGATCACATCCGCCAGCCTCTTCAAGCCCGGAATGAACCTGTCATCCCAAATCGCCATCATGCCGACATAGCCGCGCCCTTCACCACGCGGATCCGTGTACGCGCCCTGAGTCGTCACTATTCCCGCACCGCCGCGGGCCTGCGCTTCCATGTAACCAACTTCCTTGTCCGAAACATAACCGTCACGGTAATTGAAGTTCGTCTCCGTCGATGCATACTTCACGCGGTTCTTTACCTTCAGCTTCCCAATCTGAAGCGGACTGAAGATATGGGGGTACTTCTTTAACCCTGGTAACATCTCTTCCATCTTGCATTGCCTCCTTCTAAAATTTTCGAATTGGTCCTGCTTGCTCATCCCGACGCCGCCTCAACACTCCCCGGCGCGCCGACTCTTTATCCATATACG
>JAKPPK010000420.1 GCA_029547385.1 Candidatus Latescibacterota bacterium | reverse complement strand
CGGGCAACGTTGATGTCATAGTCTTCGATGAAGGCAACGTGACGCCGCAACTCGTCATTGAGCCTGATGAAATGGATGATTTTCCGTATCAACTCCTTCCCCGGAGAATCAGCGGGGTGGGCCTTTCCCGCGAAAATGATCTGCACGGGGCGTTCCTTGTTCGTCAGGAGCGCTATCAGGCGATCTGGATCCCTCAAAAGGAGATCTGCTCGCTTGTAAGTGGCAAAGCGACGTGCGAAGCCTACGGTCAGTACATCAGGGTTAAGTACCTCGCCTGCAGACTGAATTTCGCGCCGGGTCGCGCCCCGTCGCTCCAACTGGCTCCGAAGGCGCCGTCTCGCAAATGCGACGAGACGCTCACGCCTCCGTTCGTGGGTACGCCAGAGTTCTTCGTCCGGGATGCGGGAAATCGCCTGCCAGATCGTCTGATCCGCCGGTCGCTCCATCCAACGGGTACCGAGGTAACGGTTGAACAACCATCCCATATCGTTAGAGATCCACGACCGCGCGTGCACGCCATTGGTAATGGAGGCGATGGGTACCTCCTCCACGGGCAGGCCAGGCCAGAGGTGTTTCCACATTCCCCGCGCGACGCGCCCGTGCAACCTGCTGACGCCATTCGTGTGGGCCGCGAGGCGGATCGCCAGCGCGGTCATGCAAAACTCACTGTGCACATTCCCGGGGTTCTCCTGCCCCAATGCGAGGAACTGCTCGCGGGAAAGCCCCAGCGCCGCGTAATAACCATACAGGTATCGGTCAATCAGTTCGGGAGCGAATCGATCATTGCCGGCGGGAACCGGCGTGTGAGTGGTGAACACGGTACTCGCTTCGGTGATTTCCAGCGCTTCCGCGAACGGCTTTTTCTCCTCCTGAACCATCTCCCGCAGACGCTCCACCGCGAGAAACGCCGAGTGCCCCTCGTTCATGTGGAACACGGTGGGGCGGATGCCAAGTTCTGCAAGCGCGCGCTTCCCTCCCACGCCAAGCAAAATTTCCTGTTTGATGCGCATTTCCTGATTTCCGCCGTAGAGCTGATCCGTGATGTCTCTGTCCTCCCGGCTGTTTTCCCTGATGTTCGTATCCAGAAGGTAGACGGGGACACGTCCGACCTGGACTTTCCATATTGCCGCTCTCACCGCCCTGCCCGGGAGTGAAACCTCCACGAAAGCTTGAGTTCCGTCATTTCTGACGGCTTTCTGCAGCGGCATCGAGTAAAAGTCGTTGATCGGGTAGCCCTCTTGTTGCCACCCGTCGTTGTTCAGGTATTGCTGGAAATACCCCTGCTGGTAAAGCAGCCCCACACCGACCAGGGGAATGCCGAGGTCGCTTGCCGATTTCAGATGGTCACCCGCCAGGAGGCCCAGGCCGCCGGAGTAGATGGGCAGACACTCGTTCAGTCCGAATTCCGCGGAAAAATAGGCGTAACAGGACTTGGCCGCGTCGGGATAGGTTCGCCGAAACCACGTCGCACCTTTCACATCCGCTTCCATGTAGGCGTCCATCCACTTGACCACGCGGTCATACTGCGCAAGAAACCCCTCGTCTTCCGAAAGCTCCTGAAGCCTTTTCTGCGGCACGATATTCAGCATTTTCACAGGATTATGATAGACCTCCGGCGAATCCCACAAGTCGTAATCAAGACGCCTCAGGAGGTCTATGGCTTCGTGTTCCCAGCACCACCAGAGGTTGAGCGCAAGTTCACGCAACCGCGCAATGCGCTCGGGAAGTGAGGGCACTATCGTGAAGCTACCGACAGGTTTCATGGAACTACCTTCCAGATGTGCGTTTTGCGCGATACAACACGAACCAGAGCCTTCCAGAGAGCATGTGCGGCGGACCTCGATCAGCGGCCTAAGCGGTCATCTTCGCGCGTTATTCAGGGACGCCGAAGATCCACGTTCGGCAGATTCCCTCATGCACCCCAAAATGGACCGCGCCATCTGTCTTTGACACAGTCACCGGAACACCCCTGCATCCAGGTTTCGGCCCCTGACACCACCACCTCAAAGGCGGAAGTCCTGCTGGAACGGGTACGGAGACATCGCGGTCAGAATCAATCCACACCCGGAAAACCGCTCCTCCGGGTACCCGCTGTTCGGGCGGAACAGGCGACCAACCCAGATGACGAACAGGGTGATCGGAGAAAACAAAGGAACGATCGTTGACGGTTACCCCGGAGCATGCGGAGCCGGCAAAAGCTATGAGATCACCGTCACCGTTGAGCCGGAGAGCCACCGCGCCTTCGCCTCGGTACGTCAGCCGCACGCCGTGTATCAGTTCCTGTTCCAGACAGATCTCGTTCGATGGCAACGGATGATCGTTCAGCCATTTCCTGTCGGCCTCATCATCACGGTGAAACCCACCGTGCCATCCCTCTTCGTAAGTCCGGAAATGGGGTGCCACCGCGATCGCTCCGTTGGGAAAGGCCTGCGCTAACCACGGCTTCGTTCGAGAAAGGTACTCGGGATTATCGTTGACGTCTCCGAACAACCCGCTCGGGGGATAGGACCCAAGCTTCACAAGGATCTCGAACCACGTCCGAACCTCATCCCCGAGGCTCTGGGATTGATCGTCCCGCGGACGGAACCCCAAAGCCACCGCTTTGCCCCCGCGCATTCCTGCAGAACGAACGGCCCCTACCACCCATTTCCCGACTTTGGCAGACACCTCCGATCCTCCGCTGACGACAAACGGATAGATGTGATCAACCACGGTGTTGGTGAGGATGGTCTGCGCGGGAACGCCGTCAAGCGGGCCGCAGAATCTCGCGGTTCTGCCGGGAACCGGCACACCCGTCGGGGCGCCTTCGTGCTCGCACGTAACTCCAAACAGACGTTCCCATGCCTGCCGGACCGGAGTTCCCTCAGCATGGAGGAACGGCGGCGTGCCGGACCAGACTACACGCCCACCTTGGTTGACAAGGCGCTCCATAAGGAACATCAACTGCTCGGAAGGAAATGGCTCGTAGAGAGCCACGAGCGTCCTGTAGCGCCGATCTTTGACGGCAATCTCCCCTGCAGCCGTCACTCGTCCCAGTTCGCAGAGCTTTTCCGCAGTGATATAATCCGCGTACCCATATTGCACCATCCAGCTTCCGAACCGTTCATCCACCGACACGAGATCTATGGGGTAGAGCATCAGGACGTCGCTTGTCCGGTGCTGAGAGTCTTCAACTGCCTGAAAGGTGGGCGATGCGCACGCACCGAACACGTCTACAAGCGCGGAACGACGTTGCGCGATTTCCTTCGGCATGCCCCAGTGCGCCGCGTAGGCATACGGTACCTCATTCAGGTTTCCAGTCGAGCACGCCAGCGCAAGCGCGAAGTAGTTGCGGTCCGCGTAGCCACCTTCGGCGTGATCGTTGCCTCCACCGGTAAGGAAGTCATTCCATCGGAAATAGTCCTGGCATGCCGACGCAGCTTGATGAACAGTGTTCGACCACCGGAACGACTGGGTGTATTCATACAACTGCGTGTAGTGCGGCAGCGGGCTCGGTTCCGAGTCGTCAATCGTGGGGCTCTCCGCCCAGGTTACATGCGCGCGTGCCGGGAGCGTATGGCCGGCCAGTTGTTCCGCGTAATGCTTCGCGTCAGTCATGAGATCTACAACCGTTCCCTCCAGCACGTGATAGTAACGCTGCCGGAGCAGAAACGTGGCGGAAATCTCGTCCTGCGTACTCCCGAGAACGTGCTGACAGAATGATGCCGCACCGGTGGTGGGAAGGAAATCGTGCTGACCGGAACAGAAGTACACCATCCACGGGGCGAAATCGGCATACTCGCGGCCGAACAGCTCGGAGAAACGACGCTCCAGGTGCGGGCTCACGTATCGCAGAGCCAACTGACCGTGGTCGTGGTGGCTGAAGTATCCCCAGTCCTGCTGAATATGCATTTCGTCCGCATAAAGAGCGTTCAGTTTGACGCCCGCCTTCCGGTACCGTTCGAGGAGATCTTGCAGAAACGCCGTAGCGGACGGGCTGAAGTAATCCATCTCGGGTGTTTTGTAGGTGAGAACTACCGCCACGCGGTCGAGATCTCCCACATCCGCCATCCCGTTTCCGCGTACGGCCACACGTTCTGCGAGGTAATCACCCGCTGAGTACATACCGCTGCAGCCGGGATCCATCTCCACACAATCAGTTATTTCTCGAATTTCGTCGCGAACAACGGAGAACAGATGCGTGCCCCCGATCTGTCTCTCCCGAAACGCAAAGGCGCGGACGTTTTCCAACTCCACGTCGAACGCGCCCTTGTTGTTACCCCACCGTTTCTGACGCCACAGTTGAACGAAAAAGGCACCCGTGGAAGGATCGCGAATCCCCTCGCGGACATGCATCCACTTCCCGGTTTCGCCGGTTGCATTCCGAAACCCTTTTCCCAGTTCCAAGGGACTCAGCAGGCTCAGTTCGAGGCCGATTCCGTACTGCTGGACGAAATGGCTCACTTTCGCGATCCGGGAGATGTACTCGTCTGTGTCCGGGAGCAATTCGCGCGGTTTGTTCCCCTGACCTTCCCGGTACTGGTTCCAGAAATGGTCAAACGCGAACATTAACGTTCGCACTCCCCTCGCCGCGGCTTGCTCACACACCTGACGAAGCGAGCGCAGATCCTTCGTCGGACTCAGGCTCAGATCTACCAGCGCATCAGGATCCTGAAGTTGCTCCAACTGCTCATCACTTACCAGAATTATGTGCGAGCGAGGGATGTTGAATCCCCACGGCCCGGGGTACCGGACCAATTCGCCCTGATACACGTCTTCCGGCGGCCTCACGAGCACCTCCCCGAAAATCGGAATCTAACGTTCCAGATGGTTTCGAACCCTTTGCGTGATCGTCTCGGCTATTCGCGAAAGATAGAATTCAGCCTCTTCCGCGGAAGCCTTGCGAGCGTCTTCTCCCAATTGAGCGAAAAGCGGGTGCTGCGTGTCGAAAACCACCCCTCTGTACCGTCTTTCCTCCGGAGGCGGTGTCGCATTAGGCCACGCCTCAGGCCCGCGGCCTTCTCTCAGCGCCCCTGTGTCCACAAGGTCCGGGAGAAGAGCGAGCCCGTAGGACGTCTCCCACCGTGCGGCATGGTCACCCGGAACGTCGCGCAGCCCCTCGCCTCCTATGGTGCATTCGGTTCCCCAGATGAAAAGCACCTCAGGATGCTCGTCACGGACCGGGGACAACACCTTGTCCAGAACTCCCTGCCAGGGATAATGTCCCGCATGGAGAACGATCGCCCGGAAACCGAAGTCGATCAGCTTTCGGACGGTTACGTCGAGAACTCGTTCGCCAACCACAGGGTCCTGGTAGAAGGTCCATTTGAAGTCGCCGTGTCCGCCATGGCTGCCCCACCACAGGCATGGCAGAACTACGCCGCCTGTTGCTGCCGCGATGCGCTCGCAGAAACGTACAGCCTTGACGCCGTCGAAGCCCACCGGCAACGCCCACCCGTGGTGCTCAATGAGCCCCAGTGGCCAGTACGCCACCGGCCACCGTTCCACGATTTGCTCCAATTGATCGGGACGCAGTTCCTCAAAGCGCCCCCACACGGGCTTGTTTCCCATCCTGCCAACTCCCTGCCCTGAACGTTCCGTTTGTTCTTCTGAGTCAACCTCGGTCCCGCGCGTTCGCCTTCCGGTACCGGGGACCTTGCGCGTACCGGCCGGAACAGGAACCGACCGACCGCGGCTTCAACGTAAAATATGGTGAGCGCCGCGTTGCGGACAACCGGAACTGCGGGGAATGCGCGTGGTTGAGGTTTGCCTGTGCTGCCGAGGGCCGCCTGTCAACGCCGCTCCAGCAAACGCAACTTGCGTTCCACGGTGCGATTTGCCGGATCGAGCCTTAGAGCGGCGCGGTACGCCTCACGTGCGTTGTCACGGTCTCCGAGCGCGGACAACACATCGCCGAGGTGCACATGCATTTCCGCAACCGAGTCATCAATCTCGATGGCGTCGGCAAGATGCTGTTTCGCTTCCTGGTAACGCCCCTGCCGGAAGAACAGCCATCCCATGCTGTCAAGGAACGCCGCATTCCTTGGCTCGAGGCGGACCGCTTCCGTGAGAAGAGATTCAGCCTCCGCGAGGTGAACGTTTCGGTCGGCAAACATGAAGCCAAGGTAGTTGAGCGCGTCCGCGTGATGCCTGTTGATGGCGAGGAGCCTCTTGAACACTACCACTGCGCTGTCAAACTCGCCGGCGCGCTCGAGACCCGCGCCCAGGTCGAACAGCCGATCGGTGTCGGTAGTGTCACGTTCTGCAAGTGCCCGAAGGACCGGCACTGCTTCCCGCCATTTGTTCTGGGAGGAAAGTGCGGCGCTGTAAAGGGAAAGGAGCCGTTCGTCTCCGGGATATTTTGAGAGCCCCTGCCGTGCAGCTCGCTCAGCAGCAGCGTATTGCTTGAGACCGGCCTGTGCGTAAGCCAGTTCGCTCAGCGCCTCGAGAGATGAATCTTGACTTGCCGCCTGTTCAAAGGCTGCCGCTGCCGCGTGAAGGTCTCCCTGAGCAGCATGCGCCTGCCCGAGAAGAACGTACCCGTCACCATCGGAAGGGTGCGTCTCGATGAGTCGTTGCGCGTTCGCGATTGCCAGGGGAATCTGTCCCCGTTTGGTGAGATACGTAATCCAGCCTTTTTGCTCGACGAGATCATCCGGGGATTCTCTCCGAATCCGCATCCAGACCGAATCTGCATCCGCCCAGCGATCCTGGGCGACGAGCAACTGGATGTATCGTTTGGGCACTTCGCGGGAATCCGGGTGGCTGGCAGACCATTCCCGCAGCAGTCGTTCTGCCTCCACGCGGCGGCCGCTCCGGGCGAGATACTCCGCATACGCGCCTACACCCTCCTCATTGCCCGGCCACCGACGCATGCAGGTCGTGTAGAAGATATCAGAGGCGCCCTTGACCGGCGACATCTGGACCTGTTCCGCCCATGCCAGCACGTCGTCAGGATGTGCGGTGGGAGAATCCGCCATCGTCTGGTACACACGGCGGCTTTCTTCGGGCTTCGCCAGACGCGCGTACAAACGGGCAAGCTGCCATCCCGTTTCCGGAGATTTCGACTCTCTGAAGGCAGCCTCAAGGTGCGTCGCGGCGCTCGCGAAATCGTTGCGGCCCTCGTACAAGCCGGCAAGGAAAAGATGCCCATCCACGTAGTTTGAGTCGAGCAGAACACTTCTTCGACCGTTCAGAAGCGCAAGTGAATCGTTCCTCTGCACGGAGTACGCCTTCGCCAACCCCAGCCGGAGTGATGGGGACGAGGAATCAGCCCGAACTGCCGCTTGCCACTGCGCAAGTGCCCCGGCCGAATCTCCCCGACGTTCTGCGCGTTTGGCGGCCAAGAGCCGGAGAATAGCCTCGGGACGAGGGCTTTGCTGGCGGACAGCCGTTTCGTGAGGCGGTGTATCCGGTACCTCAAGCGAGGCGCAGGAACTCATTGCCAGCAGGGCACATGCCGCAAAAAAGGCTTCCACACGCATCGAACTGAATTCCCTTCCATTGCGCGTCCTTTTCCGTGTCATTCACTGAAAAGGTACGCAAAACCTGTGCTGAGGGGTAAAAAAAAGACCGCCCACCCGCAAAGGGTGGCGCGATCTTTCTGAGCTCTTGGTCAAAAGTTCAGGTTTCGAGTGGTTCGACGCTTACCACTTTTCCCTTACCGTTCTTATGGGGGGCGAACTTTACGTGCCCTGTCGCCAGCGCGAAAAGCGTATCATCACCGCCCCTGCCCACGTGGAGACCCGGATGGAACCGGGTGCCCCGCTGGCGAACGATGATTGTCCCGGCATTCACCAGCTCGCCACCGAAGCGCTTGAGACCGAGACGCTGCGCATTGGAATCGCGCCCGTTTCGAGAACTTCCGACGCCTTTCTTATGTGCCATTCGAAGAACCTTTCCAAGCAGAGCCTATGCAGCCACGATTTCCTTGATGAGCACTTGCGTATAGGACTGACGGTGCCCCCGAAGGCGCCGATACCGTTTCCGCCGCTTCTTCTTGAACACGAGAACTTTCGCATCGCGCGCATGATCCAGCACTTCGGCTTGCACGCTGGCACCTTCGACCACCGGTTTGCCAACGGTGATCTTGTCGCCATCGGAAAGAAGAAGAACCTCTCCCAGGGTGGTTACGGTGCCGATTTCTCCGGGAATCCGCGGGAGGAAAATCTTGTCTCCCGGCGCCACTCTGGCCTGCACTCCAGCAACTCGCACTACTGCCTGCATGATTTTCGCCTAGTTTCGGTTTCGTATGTTGGGAAAAAAGAACGGGTCAAAAGTACTAGACTTTTTAAGTTACCACCCGTCGGAGCGGCTGTCAAGCCTCGTATTTACCTGTCAGGTCCTCCGCGGTCTTCAAACTGGAGAAGCGGTACGCGTCGATTTCCAGCGAAGGGTTGTCCTCAAGAATGATCTGAGCGCCCGTGGTTCGCCGCAGGGCTTTGAGGATCCTCTGGTCGTTTTCACGCAGATAGGAGCCAACCGTGGGATGAACTTCGAGAACCAGTTTCTTCTCGCCTCCGGCGGCTCGCAGCCTTTTCAGCCACCGCTCGAGCTTCGTCACCGTCGTGTCAGGACTCTGCACGCGACCCGATCCCTTACAGAGCGGACACGGTTCACTGAACGTGTAAAGCAGGCTCGGACGGACCCGTTGCCGGGTCATCTCGAGAACACCGAACTCGCTGAGTCGTTCCGCGACATTGATTCGCGAACGGTCATGCCGCAGCGCCTTGTTGAACTCCTCCCACACCTTTTTCCGGTTTGCTTCAATCGCCATGTCGATAAAATCGATGGCGATGATGCCGCCGATATCGCGGAGGCGGAGCTGTCGCGCGATCTCCTGCCCTGCTTCGAGGTTGATGTTAACGATCGTCTGTTCCTGGTTATTCCTCCCCACGTACCGCCCTGTATTGACGTCGATCGTAACCATCGCTTCGGTGTGGTCTATCACAAGGAACCCGCCTTTTCGCAATGGCACGCGGCGATTCGTCGCGTTCGCGATTTCCTGCTCAATGCCATATGCATCGAACACGGGTTCTTTTTGATCGTAGAGAAGCACTCTATCGCGTAACTGCGGAGCGGTGCCTTTCAGGTATTTGATGATATCGTTGTACACGCTCTTCGAGTCCACCACAACTCGTTCCACGTCTTCGCTGAGAAGGTCGCGCATGAGACTCGTCGTCATTCCGAGTTCTGAGTGAATGAGCGCCGGCGCCTTCATTCGTTTCGCGCGGCGATGGACCCGTTCCCACGTGCGCTTCAGATCATCGATATCCCGCGTCAGGTCGTCTTCGCCCTGTCCCTCTGCAACCGTTCGCACAATGATGCCGCAGTTTTCCGGACGAAGGCGCGCGGCGAGCGCTTTCAGCCTCCGTTTTTCCGACCAGCTCAGAATCTTGCGGGACACGCCCACGTGGTTGGAATACGGCATCAGAACGGAGAAACGTCCCGGCAACGATACGTCGGTTGTGACACGCGGCCCCTTTGTGCCGATGGGCTCTTTTGTGATCTGCACGATCACTTCCTGCCCTTTTGTCAGGAGTTCCTGAATCGGCGTGTATTTTTTTGTCTCGCGGCCTGATCGCGGGGTTTCTTCGTCGTCGTCCTCCTCGTCTTCGTCTTCTTCGTCGTCGAGCCGTTCCGGAGAACCACCAACGTCTCTTGCGTGCAGAAAGGCGCTTTTTTCCATCCCGATATCTACAAATGCCGCCTGCATACCCGGCAGAATCGATGTGACGATTCCCTTGTAAATGTTACCGACGAGGCGCTGCGTATCGGGGCGTTCTACGAGGATTTCCACCAGGCGTCCGTCTTCGAGGATAGCGATACGGGTTTCCTGGGTAGCAGAATTGACGATGATCTCTGTTTTCAACGCGTTCCGTCTTTCCGTTCACTGGAACCACGGACACGGCGACCCGTTTCCAGTGGTCCGGCATCGAACGAGGTTCCGTGATCAGACGGACGGCTGGAAACAGAGAACGGGGAGCGGCGCGAATGGACCAGAATACCCCGGCGGCTGAGCAGCCGGAGGGCGCATCGGGCCGTATCCGGGCCTTGAAAGGCCCCTGATCCCGATTTCACGCCGTCGACAGGGTATTCCCGCCATCAAAACGCGACAACAGAACTGCGCTCGGAGCGCGCCGTCGCCACAGGTACACCAAAGCACCGCGGCCTGGTCCCCCGGCAAAACCATCATTCTTTGCGCGCGTCTCCAGAGCCGATACCTCGATCCGTCCCGTGCCGTTTTCCAGAACCCGTTCCCGCTTGTCGTTGCGGTCACGTACTTCGCTCGTCGGTTGCCGTGCGTTCCAGTTTTCCGTTTAATTTGCGATCAGCGCTACAGTGTCTGGCCGCGAAACCGAGTTGCAGGTAAATCCGCACGGCAACCGCGCCGAATTTGTTTTTCGTGGCACACTGCACTCGGGTCTGGCGACCGATCGCCCGTATCTCCACAAGTCCCCAGAATGCGCATCGGTGGCGCAGAAGGGAAAGAAAAGGCCAAAATAAAGGGTGGAACAATCGCGAACACATGCTCTTGAAACCACATAACCCGTGTTCAAAAATAAAGGATTCTGCGGGAACCCGCAAGCAGATGCGTTACACATGCTGGCAAACGACAGAAATCTTCTGGGATATATCGCGCGGACTGCAAAACGGAAGGATAGAGAGGGTATATGACAGTTCTCGGCATCGACTCGGCGACACCAGGTCTCGGAGTGGCACTGGCCGGGCCGGAAGGGCTTATCGCGGAAACAACCATCCATGTCGGACTCCAGCACTCACAGACACTCCTGCCTGCGGCAGAATGGTTGCTCGAGACTGTGGGGGCGGGCACCCGTGATATCGAGGGTGTGGCAGTGACGATCGGCCCCGGCTCTTTTACCGCTGTGCGGATCGGCCTTGCTACGGCAAAGGGTATCTGCATGGCGGGCGGAATACCGCTTGCGTGCGTTTCCACCCTAGCCGCGTCCGCAGCGCGGCATGCCTGGGTAAGTCTGCCCGTTGTTCCGATGCTGGATGCCAAGCGTCGCGAAGTGTACGTCGGGCTCTACGATGTGTCTACGGGAGAACCGGTTGCGGTCGAACCGGATACTGTGGTGTCCCCCCAAGACTGGCTGGAAGGCCACAAGGGGGAGGCACTGTTCTGCGGTGACGGCGCGCTGGCATACCGTGATCTAATTACCGAAAAACTTGGCGCGAAGGCACATTTCACGCCGTCGTGGTTACCGCTTGCTTCCGCCGGAGTGGTGGCTGTTCTGGGACGACAAAAGATACTGAAGGGCGAGACCATCCAGCCGGATGCGGCCACACCTGTGTATCTGCGGCGTCCCCAAGCCGTCCTCCCGTAACGCAGCCGGGACCTGCGGTGCGAATTCCTAACCGTTGCGAGCGAGCGCGAGAATGTCACCAATTATTCGGGCCGTGGCTGCTGATGATGTTGAAGACATCGCCCATCTGGAGACAATCTGTTTCCCTGATCCCTGGTCAAAAGCCAGCATTTCGAGGATCTTGGAGACCCCGTCGAGCGCGATCTGTGTTGCCGAGAAAGAGCCGCAAGGTATCCTGGGGTACGCGATAACAACCAGCGTATCGGGCGAAGGCGAGCTCGAGCGCATCGGGGTTGCGCCAGCTTGCAGACGCACCGGCGTGGGTAGATCACTTCTCCGCTACGCTCTGGGCCAACTTGTTCAGGCAGGCGTGAAAGTCGTGTGGCTGGAGGTGAGGCGTTCCAACGAAAGCGCGTTGAGGTTGTACGAACGAGAAGGGTTTGAACTGGTACGGGTTCGCAAGGGGTATTACCCGCCCCGTGAAGATGCGCTCATCATGAGGAAGCTTCTTGTTCCTGAACCCGCCGGGTGATGATGCCGGAACGCGCACCGGAGCCTACGGAAACACGCCGTTTCTTACGTCCTGTTCTGCTCGTTGGTACGTCTCCAGCGTTCCCATGTCGAGGTGATATCCTCGGATCCGCCACGCAAAAAGAGGCCTCGAAGAAGACTGCGCAAGGATCGCAGGGAACACATCCCTTGCAAAATCGCAGGGTGGGGCAGGGATATGGTCCAGGATTTCGCGGTCGAGCAGGTACAGACCACCGTTTGCAAGGTTCCCCGCGGGGAAGGCCGGTTTCTCCACCAGGCGCAGAACCTGACCGGATCCATTTGCTTCTTCGCCGTTCTTCAGTTCCACGATGCCGCACTGGGAGGGAACCGGTGTTTCATACACGCCCAGAGTTCCGATGCCCTTCTTCTCCCGGTGAAACGACCTCATGGCGGAAAGATCGGCGCTGGAGAGGTTGTCCACGTAAATGACCCAGAACGACTCCTCCTTTTCCAACCATTCCGCCTGCGCCGTAACTGCACCGGCGGTTCCGAGAAGAACCGGCTCATCGCGCACCTCCACCTCAACGGCGTGTTTCTGCCGGCGGACGAACGCTTTCACCTGGTCCGACAAATAGTTGGTTGCGACGAGAGCGCGATCAACGCCGTGCCGCGCGAGAAGTTCCAGCCACCAGTCCAGCATCGGTCTCCCGCCGACCGGGACGAGACACTTCGGAATCGTGTCGGTCAACGGACGGAGGCGGGTGCCCGGCCCCGCCGCAAGCAGGACGGCGCATTCACTCATCGTTTGACCTGCCTGCGTCCACAATAAGCCCTTCCATTGCTATTTCGGAGGAAAGCACTTTCCCGGTAGGCACCTCCTGGAGTGTGGCTGCCCACGCGTCCCGCAGCTTCTGAACGCACGCTGGGTCCGTTCCCAACGCCCAGACACAACCGCCATTGCCGGCGCCCGACACCGCAAAGCCGCATCCGAAATCGCGAGCGATACCTTCCAGGACGCGTCCGACCGGTGTGATGCGGCGAGGCACGAGGCTGCACCGAATCTCGTGTTCCCGCTGGAGTGCGTCCGCCGCAACGCCGTACTCACCCCGGCGTATGGCGTCAGCGAAAGCTCTCCCCAGCGCGTTGATTTCCAGCCACTGCGCCCGCGTGGTTCCCGAAAAGAAGTCGCGGATCTGGGCGGCATTGACGTCGCTGGAATCGTGACTTGCTCCCACGTATGCTATCGCCATCCGGTCGGAAAGGTGGTGTTCCTCCCCCGGCGGCACCAGTGACCTGCGAGTGAAGGGAGGATTCGCCGCGTACCGCCACTCCCACTGGTGCACGCCGCCGAAAGCGGCCGCCGCCTGGTCCTGCATACCTGTGTTGCTGAAATGGAGTCCGTCCTCAATGTGGTGCGCCAGGGCCGTCAATTCGGCCCGCTGTTCATCAGACAGGGTGGCACCGCGTTCGCCACGAGCAACCGCAATCGCCGCTTTGAGAGCACCCAGCACCGCCACCATGAGAGTACCTGAACCTCCGAGGCCGGCGTAACGCGGCGCCTCGTGGGCAAGCGTTAACGAGACCCCGTCCACCGCGCAGTGGCTCACTGCGGCAAATACCAGCCCGAAGCGGGAATCCAGAGGCACCTCATCAGCCGGGAACGTTTCGTAAGTCTCGTCGTTTCTCACAAGAACCCAGCCCGGTTTGTACGGTTCAAGGCGGGCTGATGTGCGCATATTCAGGGCGATGTTCGCGGTGGAGGGCCGAATGTGTTCATACGGTAGTGCGAGCGCTTTGAGATCCCACGTTCCGCTCGCGTCAACCCGGCAGGGGGCCGTGGCCGTGACGGAACAGCGTTCGAGCGTAGATGTCAGACACAGTCGCGTATCGCTTGTGACGTTCACAGGAATCCTGTCCTTTCCCTGTCAGAACGTGATCAGGTGTTTTTTCTGTTCGATCACATCGCCCCGGAAATCGAGTGAAAGAGGCGGCAATGATGTATCTACTGGCGAGGCGAAACTGCTGTCCGGGTAGAGCTGTGCCCTGACGAGATTCAGTCGCTCCAACACGGCCTTTGCTTCTTCAATCCTGTTGGCCTGCCACAGAACCACGATCTGGTTGACCAGTGCGTCCTCATTCATCGGCGCAACACGTTCCGCGCGGGCGAACCAGGCCAGCGATGAGTCCGTCTGGTGCCTGTTCCAGAACAGAATCCCCAGCCGCAGGTAGGCGTCTACGCGGTTGGGATCCACGAGAACAGCCTTCCGGAGAAAGCGCTCCGATCTCTGGAAGTTTTCACGCATGTATTCCCAGTAGCCAGCTTTGAAGTAGGCTTCGCCCACCTTCATCATTTCCACCCGCACCCGTGCGGTATCGTTCTGTCGGGTGGCCCGTTCGGCCAGAAGGGTCCGCGCGTACGCAACCGCGGCAACCCCGTCGCTGTCGATCGGCATGAGGGAGAGGAGATGCTCGGCGGTTCTGGCACATTCCTCGAGTTGGCCGAGGCGGTAACATTCCAGCGCCGCCAGCGAGCGAAGTGCAAGCTGGTCATCGGGA
>JAKPPK010000416.1 GCA_029547385.1 Candidatus Latescibacterota bacterium | reverse complement strand
CGGATTCAGCACCGTGCTGGTCTCCCCGAAAGGTTCTGCGTCGGGTTTCGAACGAAGCACGCCCACTTCACTGATTACGGTAAATGCGGCCTGTCGCAACGAGTTATCTATGCTGGCCGAAATCCGGTTGTACGCCACCTGTTCGACGGCGACACCCATGACGAGCAGGGTTACTGCCATAACCGTCGAATACCAGAACGTCAACTCGAATCGCAGACTTCGGCTTTTCACTGTGCCGGCCTCAACGTGTACCCGACCCCGCGGATTGTCTGGAGTATGCGCCCTTCCGCGTCGTTCAATTTCCGCCGCAGCCTGTTGATGTATACATCAACGAGGTTCGTGTCGGTATCGAACTGATATTGCCACACGTGCTCGATTATCATCGTCCGCGTCAGAACTCGGCCCGGGTACCGCATGAAGTACTCCAGAACGGCGTATTCCTTTGGTGTCATTTCTATCACTGTATCGCCGCGCTTCACGACGTGGCTGACGGGGTCCACCGTGATATCGCCCAGGCGCAGATGCGCGCTTGCCTCGCCGGTTCCCCTTCGCAGAAGCGCCCGGAGCCGTGCTTCCAGTTCTGCGAAAGAGAACGGTTTCGTCAGATAGTCATCTGCCCCTGCATCCAGCCCGCGAACCTTATCGTCGGTTGTGTCGCGCGCGGTCAGCATGAGAACCGGCATCTTCTGCCCTTGCTGCCTCAGGGATTCCAGTACGCCGAATCCGTCCATTCGGGGCAGCATGACATCCAAAACGATCACATCATACGCGGTGGAGGCGACCTGCGACACTGCTTCGACGCCGTCGGCCACCAGATCTACCACGTACCCGCTTTCCGTCAGGCCCTTTTGAATGAAATGGGCGATTCGGGAATCGTCTTCCACGAGGAGTACGCGCACGGGGACTCCCCTTTCGCTGGAAAAGCCGCGGACGGCGAACCCCGCTTCGGGAGGCCGCGAAATCCGCAGTTGTGCCCGTATTTCCGAAATCACCTGCGAGTTCTCCTTCTTACCCCAGAAAATCTATCCCGGCAATATGAAGAGGAACTGAAGCAGTGATGAAACTTTGTTCATCTAGCCTTCTGCGCGACCAGATGCGGAGAAAGGGCGCACACGGCAGGCCAAATTCCTTCGGTGGGCGTGCCGCGTATCAGTCGCTTCCGGACCGGACACTGTGCAAATTGCGTTCCGGTGCAAGAAGGGTAGCCAGGCGGACACACGAAAAGATCAGGAAGGAGGGGCGAAGGTCGCCATGAGATGCTCCGCCGCGCGCATTCCATCCACGGCGGCGCTGACGATGCCCCCGGCATACCCGGCGCCTTCCCCTGCCGGGAACAACCCGGCGACGTTTTCTGACTGCCCATCCTCTCTGCGAAGGATGCGAACGGGGGAGCTTGTTCGTGTTTCCACCCCAAACGCGACGGCGTCGGGGGCCAGCCAGCCGTGGATAGTTTTCGAAAACTCAT
>JAKPPK010000397.1 GCA_029547385.1 Candidatus Latescibacterota bacterium | reverse complement strand
TGCCGGCGGCAGAAAAAGCCGCATGGGATAAGGCGTCCCGGCAATGGCAGAACCTGAAGATTGTGGAGCGTGCTGCTGCACCGAATTCCGCTGATGCTGTGGCCGGAAACGTAAGCCCGTCAAAGCTCGCGCAGGCGCTGCTTTCGACCGACCGGCAGGGCTACACCTACGGCACGCGCACCGACAACATGGGCGAGCTAGCGCGCGTCGGTCAAGCGTTCGTCAAGGATCAGATCCCGAACAGCGGCACGGCAGAGCGCACGTTCTGGACGCGGTTCATGGAGAACCCCGTTAAAGCGCTCTGGCAGGGTGGCGCGGGGGGCATCAGTCGTCCGGCGCAAGCTGCGATCAACTCACCCGCAGGACAGCGGTATTTCAGCGTCGGGGCAATCCCGGACTCAGAAAAACGCCGGCTCTATGCCGAACTTCTCAAGCGCGGGCTGGTGGGCGGGACCATTGCCGCGCCGCTAGGACAGCCGCAGAAGTAGCAGCCGCCTCAACCTCCCATCCGGTAGGTAACGCTGCACGGCGAGTTTGATCGGTAGGCAGATCAGGCCCAGCACCGCGAGCGCGACGAACGGTCGGGCTAACGCAATCCAGAACGCCATTTCAACGCTCCTTCGGGGGCGTTTTTCATTTGTGGAGCCACGATGTCCCGAGACGGAAGCGGAAATTTCAACCTGATTGCCGGGAACCCTGTCACAACCGGGACGACGATTGCATCAACTTGGGCCAATGACACGCTTTCGGACATCGCGACAGCTCTGACAAACTCCATCGCAAAAAATGGCGAAACCATCCCGACCGGCAACCTGCCGATGGGTGGGTTCAAACACACGAACGTTGCGAACGCTTCCGCCCGCACTGATTATGCAGCATACGGACAGGTACAGGATTCCGGCGCGCAGTACCTGACCGGCGTTGCAGGCGCGGACACGATCACGGCGAGCGTTACCGGACTCGCAGCCTACGCTACGGGGCAGACGTTCCGTTTCGTCTCCGTTGGCGCAAATACGACGGCCGTCACGCTCAACATTAACGCGCTCGGGGCGAAGTCGATCACGAAGACTGGCACCACGGCGCTTGCTGCTGGTGACATCCCGAGCGGCGCAGTCGTCGAGGTGGTTTACGACGGGACGCAGTTTCAGATGCTCGGCCTCGCGCCGACCGGCTCGCCGACGTTTACCGGCACGGTCACGATTACGGGCGGAACCACGTTCACCGGCACGGCGCACGCTGCCACGTCGGCAACGACGACCCTCCCGACCCTCACCTACACGAACACCACGGCCGATGCTGCGTCGGGTTCGGTGACTTATCGCAAGTCGCGCACGGCTGGCAATACATCGTCGAGTGACGTGCTGTGGACCGAGTACGCGCAGGGCTACGCCAATTCGGCATATCGCACCGCTGCTCAGGTGCAGTTCATCCAGGATGGAGCAATTTCTGGCTCCACGGTGCCCGCTGCCATCGTCTTCTCAACACAAGCGGCCGGCGGGTCGCTGAATGAAAACCTCCGCATCGACTCCACGGGCGTCATCCTCGCGGCGGGATCTACGGCCCCGACGAACTACACGACGCGCGGGGATCTCGTGCTTCCTGCGGGCCGTGCAGTGCGGGCGCAGAACTGCGCAAAAGCGTGGGTCACATTCGACGGCACAGCAGGCAGTCCGACGGCGGCGGATTCGTTCGGGGTAACTTCGATCACGAAGCACGCGACCGGCGATTACACGATCAACTTTGCGGCAAACATTTTCAGCAACTCCAATTACTGCGCGGTCGGTTCCGCAGGTTCGACCACGGCCACAACGTTCTTGGTGTTCCGAGGGCCGGTCAACACATCCCCGACTGTGACCGAATTCCGCTTCAAGGTAGGGGATGCCGCACTGAACTTTTATGATGCCAACCGCATCTGCGTCGTGTTTTACGGTGATTGAGCATGGCCGACCACGGGGAGCGGTTGGCCGTGCTGGAATCGAGAATTGAGCGGGTCGAACAGTCGCAAAACGCGATCATGGAAAAGCTAGAGAAGATCGACAAACAGCTAACGCGCTATCACGGATTTCTCGGCGGTGTTGCGTTTCTGGTGACTGGTATCGGCGTCGGTTGGGACCTGTTGGGCACTTGGATTAAAAGCCAACTCCAATGAAGCTGACCGACCATTTTATCCTTGCGGAATTCACCACCTCACAAGAAGCCTCTCGCCGTGGCATCGACAACGATCCGCCGCCCGA
>JAKPPK010000346.1 GCA_029547385.1 Candidatus Latescibacterota bacterium | reverse complement strand
TCGCGGGTCTGTCACCCATACGCTGAAGATCGTGAACGTCCTCAATGAAGAGTTCCGGGACGCAGCCATGACGCTCCTCTGTTCTGAACTGGACACGAGCGCTGCCACTCCGGTAGCCGCCTATCACGCTCTGCGGTTCGACTGGGCTAACGATACTACTGCGGCGGCGGATAGCGAATGGCTGGACGTATTCTCGGAATACACGATTGAGTTCTGGATGCGCACGGCAACGGCAAGCATTCCGGCAACCCAGACGATTATCGCAAAGTGGGGCACGACGACCGGGAATCAGTCATTCCGGGTTGACCTGACAACGGCGGGGAAGTTGTCGGTGACCACGCGGTGCAGCGTCGCTGCTGCAAATCGCACATGGACGAGCACGGCGGCGGTAATAGACGATACGGCATGGCACCATTACGCGGTGACGCTATCGAGTACAGTCACCGTCTATAAGGATGGCGTCGCGGTTGCGGGCGGCGGGGACACTCTTGGCGTGCAAGCGATTCAGCAGGGATCAGCGACGCTTACCATCGGAAACCGCAACAGTTCAGGCGGGTATTCGTTCTACGGGTCGCTGGCGATCATTCGGTTGTGGAATTATGAGCGGTCTGCCGCGCAGGTATTGACGGATATGGCGGTGATCGAACTCGGATCGGCGTACGCACCAGCGCAGGCGATTGATCCGGGGATGGTAGCGGAATGGACTGCGGCGGAGTCGGATTCTCTGACATTCGTTGATAAATCTGGCTGCGGTAATACGTTGACGCTTGGCACGGGGTCAACCAAGCCGGTATTGACGGCGGCGTACGCGTTACCGGTTGCAGGCGGGACGGTACCATAATGGCAGGTAAATCTGTCCAGCTCTACGTTCAGGCGGCGGTTAAAGCCGCGCTTACCTCGCAGGTTACATCCGGCGGCGCGACGGTGCCAGTGGTTGATAACCCGTACGACGGGCAAACCGCGCCGTACATCGTCTGCAACAATATCGTGGAGACCTGGGACGATGATTTCAACACGCCACAACGGTGGCTCACCGTAACTGTCGACGTGTATACCACGGATTACAAGACTGCAGGGACCGTCACCAACAAGGACATTCGTCGGCAAATCATCAACACTCTGGCTGGCGGTTCTCTGACCATAACCGGTTGTACGTTCAGGGGATGCCTGCTGATTGACAACGGCGTGGAGTTCATAGAATTGGACGGTGAAACCGTACACGGTCAGTGCAGATTCAGGATTCACGTGGATACTCTCACTTGAGCGAGGACAAGACGATGGGAATGATTGTCGCGGCAAATAACACGAAGCTCGCAATCGCGGGCGTGAACATAGGGAAGCTGAAGACCCTCGGATTCTCCCACGCTCGCGAAACGAAAGAAGTGACGACCATTGACAGCACGGGCGGATGGAAAGAATACGTCGCCGGGATCAAGGGCGGAACGTCCATTACCGGGACCTTGCTGTATACTCCGGACGCCGCGTCACACCTCTATGCAAACGGCGGGCTGCTGGGAGACCTTGCTTGCTGGAACCTGCTCACGAATGGTGATTTCGCCGGGGCGGTTGGTGCAACGACGTGCTACGGATGGACGGAGACCGGTGACGTGGACAGACACGTCATAAGCCAAGCACAATCACATAATGGAGGTACGTCGTTCTACTGGGAAGAAGCATCCGGTGGCGCGACAGAAGGATTTCAACAACAAGTGACCCTTGAAGGCGGTGAGACGTATTATGCATCTCTGTGGTACTACTGCATCGCGACGGACGGCGCGACCAATGGTGCGAATTGGTCGCTCACTGGATCAGAAACAGGGTTGTTTCACACGGATTTCTTCTCCGGTACTTCACAATGGACGCGCGTCACCAAGTCGTTCACCGCAGATGAAGCCGGGGAGACACTCACATTCTTTTTCGGCGGAAACACGAAAAACGGCACCGACCATGGGACGTTCGTTGACGGTGCCATGCTTGTCAAATCCTCCGTATTGACGGACTTTCACGCGAGCGACCAGGAGATGCAGACGTTCACCATAACGCTCCCTGAGGCAGATGGCGGATCATGCACAGTGAGCGGCATGGCGCGGTTGACGAAGTTTGATACCAAGGCTCAGACGGGTGAAATCCTGGAGGCAGATTTTGAATTGATCACAAGCGGGACGGTGACGTTCTCGTATAACGTAACGTAAACCAAATCAACGGAAGGGAACCAAGATGGGAATCCTTTGTAAGAACACGCCAACTGTGACTGTGGATAGCGTCGTGCTGCCGGCCGTGAAGTCTGTGAACTGGACGGGCTTGGGGCGCGAAACAGTGGACGTGACCAGCTTTGACAGCAGCGGTTGGAAACAGTACGTCGCCGGATTGAAGGACGCCGGATCGCTGACGGTGGAATGCGAGTACATTCCCGACAATGCGCAGCAGAAATATGCGCCTGGAGGCGCGCTTTACGGATTCTACGCGGACACCGCCGTGAGCATTTCATGCGCATGGCCAAACGCAGCCGGTTCGACGACCACATGGTCTTGTTCCGGGTTCCTGACCGGCGCGGAGCCGACGGCAAGCGTCGGTGAAACGCTCAAAATCA
>JAKPPK010000318.1 GCA_029547385.1 Candidatus Latescibacterota bacterium | reverse complement strand
TGCACGACGAACGAAGAGGCGGGGCAACTCCAGTTGCCCGTGTCGCTTCTTCTGATGGTTGCGTTCTTCCTGGCGGTGTCCGGCGTGAACGACCCCGGTAGCACCTTGATCACGGTGCTGTCGTACGTGCCGTTTTTCGCTCCTGTTCTCATGATGTTGCGTTTCGGCGTTGGAGAGGCAAGTTGGTTCGACGCCGCCGTCTCACTGGCGGGGGTTGTCCTCACAACGGCCATTATCGCGGCCGCCGTGGGGAAGATTTTCCGGGTGGGCATACTCATGACGGGGAAACGAGCGTCGCTGACGGAGGTGCTCCGCTGGCTGCGGAGAGCGTGACTGATTTCCGGTCAGAGGATGCCGAGGGCAGCAAGCGTCGCGTCAGGTACCCCACTCAGTCCTAGACGCAAGGCTCCAGATGGGCGACACGAACTAGGATCTTCTTCGTCTGTCCGCTGTCGAAGTGGATCGTCAGCTTGGTATCCAGTCCGAGGCCTTCGCGGGCCGTTATTCTCCCACGCCCGAACATCGGGTGCATCACATGGTGTCCGATGGCGAGGAAACTGTCCGTTGTCTGGGAGAAGTCGTCGGCATAACTCGATTCCTGAGAAAATTCATCCCCAACCGCGTGGATGCGACGAGTTGAGATCCCTCGCACGCCGACAGATCCGTCTTCTCGGAACCGCCGCTGGTCCAGGATACGCCTTCCGGGTTCCTCGGTGCTTCTCGTGTCCCACTTCAACAATTCATCCGGGATTTCCCGCAGGAATCGCGAAGGCTGAGTGTTTGCCCACTCGTTGAAACGCCGGCGGCGTTGCGCGTAGCTCAGGAACACCAGCTTCTGAGCGCGAGTGAGGCCAACATAGAACAGACGCCGCTCCTCCTCCAATTCCGCTGCGTCCTGCAAAGAGCCTGCGATCGGGAAGAGCCCCTCCTCCATGCCTGACACAAATACTACCGGGAATTCGAGACCCTTGGCGGAATGGAGCGTCATCAGGGTAACTGAACTGCCTCCATCCGTCTGCACCTCGTCTGCGTCGGTCACCAGCGCGATATCCTGGAGGAACGCGCTGACATTGGGTTCGTTGTTCGCTTCCACGTACGCGGTAGCGCCTGCAACCAGTTCCCCGATGTTCTGGAGCCGAGTTTCGGCCTCAACGGATCCGTCTTGTTCCAGTTGCGCACGGTATCCCGTGTCCGTCAGAATCTTCTCAAGAAGCTCATCTACTGCCATTTCGCCTTTGTTCGCGATCAGTGCGTCGAGCCATCGTATGAACTCGTTGATCGGTTTGTACGCGCGGGGGCCGAGTTCGTGCTCCTCCAGGGTTCGCAGCGCGTCTAGGAGGGGCAGACCCGTTGCTCCCATCCGTTCTGCGGCCAACGCCATCGTTTTCTCGCCGATGCCGCGCCGCGGGACGTTCACGATGCGCCTGAGGCTCTCAGAGTCACGTGGATTGTCGATCACCCGCAGATACGCGAGAACGTCCTTGATTTCCTTTCGTTCGTAGAAGCGGAGACCCCCGACCACCGTGTACGGGATGGGTTTGGAAGATCGAACAAACGCCTCCTCAATCGCTCGTGATTGGGCGTTTGTGCGATAGAGGACCGCAATGTCTCCGTAAGAGTGGCCATCCTCCAGAAGTCGAACCAGACGCTCGCGAATCCACTCCGCCTCATCCTTCTCGTCAACGAGCTCGGCGATTGTCAGGTGATCGCCTGGATCGTTCTGTGTCCAGAGCTCCTTCACCTTCCGCTTTCGGTTGTTGCGCACTACTGCCCCCGCGGCTTTGAGAATCGTCCGCGTGGAACGGTAATTCTGCTCCAATCTCACAACCGTGGCGTCGGGAAAGTCGTTTTCGAAGTTGAGGATGTTCGTGATGTCGGCGCCTCGCCATCCGTAAATCGACTGGTCATCATCGCCTACTGCGCAGATGTTGTGGTGGCTCTCGGCAAGCATTTTGACAAGAACGTACTGAGCCTGGTTCGTGTCCTGATATTCGTCAATGAGAAGATGTTGGAACCGGTTTCGGTATTCTTCGAGTACTTCAGGTTGTGTGCGGAAAAGACGAACCGGAAGCGCGAGCAGGTCATCAAAATCCATTGCGTTGTTGGAAATCAGCGCGGCCTGATAACGTCGGTAGAGATCGGCGATCACTGCGGCGGCGGGTCCTTTCCGGTTCCGGGCGTACTCTTCGGGTGTGAGAAGAAAGGCCTTTGCCTCCGATATTCGCGCACGCACTATCCCCGGTTTGAGGCTGTCATCCAGCGTCCCGTGATCCCGCATGATGCGCTTCACAAGTGTCAACGAATCATCGCTGTCATAAATCGTGAATCTCGCGTCATAGCCGAGTAGATGTGCGTCACGACGCAGTATTCTGGCACAGATGGAGTGGAACGTGCCGATCCACAGCGACGCGGCTCGGGCCTCACCGATCAACCGGGCAGTACGCTCTTTCATTTCTTTCGCGGCCTTGTTCGTGAATGTTACCGCGAGAATCCTGTGTGCAGGGGTGCCGCTGGCTATCAGGTGTGCAAGCCGGTGTGTGAGGGTCCGGGTTTTCCCGCTGCCCGCCCCGGCGAGAATCAGGACGGGGCCTGAAAGAATCTGTGCGGCCCTTCTTTGCTCTGGATTGAGCTGGTCGAGAAACG
This sequence comes from Candidatus Latescibacterota bacterium, assembly GCA_029547385.1. Classification (GTDB taxonomy): domain Bacteria; phylum Latescibacterota; class MWCZ01; order MWCZ01; family MWCZ01; genus MWCZ01. The sequence continues at coordinate 6,212 of JAKPPK010000318.1, read as the reverse complement.
ACATGAAACTGGGGTCCTCAGGTTTTCGAGATCGTACGTGGGTGCACTGTCCGGCAGGATCGAGCGATCCGGGCGAATCATTTCGTTTCCAAAGATACGAAGGCCGCGGGCGTTTCTGTCTTGCCGCGCGGGCCCACCGTTCTGCACGCAGGTGTTGGCGTCGCCGCAACTGAACGGGATATTACTTTCACAGGCTGCGTAACGTCGACGAACGCCGAATTTGGGGGTGTGTTCCATGAGATTGACCCGCTCTCTTTACGTTGTTGGCGGTCACTGTGTAGGTCTCTCCGATACGCAGGATTGCATCATATACGTTGTGGCGGCTCCCGAGGGCCTGATAATGGTGGATGCGGGCGGCGGGCGCGATCCGGAAGCGATTTTTCGCGCCATGGCGGAGGAGGGGCTGGATGAGCGCCAACTCCGCGTTCTCCTTCTGACGCACTGCCACGCCGACCACGCTGCGGGAGCTGCGGCGATCAGGGAACGTACCGGATGTGCGGTGGCAATTTCGGAGAGATCTGCCCACCTGCTGGAAAACGGGACGGAGATCGATGTGCGTCTGGACCTTGCCAAAGCCATGCGCATCCATCCGCCGGACCTCGTGTGGGCGAACTGCCCGGTGGACATTCGCCTTTCCGACGGGCAGCTGCTGGACATCCTCGGCATCACTGTTCATGTGTTCGAAGTCGCTGGCCACAGCGAGGATTCGTGTTGCTTCGTGATGGAAGTGGATGGCCGGAAATGCCTGTTCGCCGGGGACGTGATTCAGTACGGCGGGGTGATCGGGCTGCTCAACTACCCGGGTAGCACCCTCGACGGATACCGCAGGGATCTTTCGAAGTTGCGCGGACTCGGGATTGAGGCGCTGTTGCCGGCACATTCGCTGTTCACGATGCGGAACGGCCAACACCACATTGATTCAGCAATTGAGCGGCTGAAATCCCACATCGTTCCTCCGACTGTCGGGCAGAAGGTCTTCTTCTGAAATCAGTAGATGAACTCACGAATGTCGTAAAGAGAGACTTGAGCGGGTTTGCCCGGATCCTTCCAGCGTAGGCCTGCCCGAATCCCGTTCCGTTGCGTCTTCAGTTCCAGGCTGGTGAGGTCTCTGATTCCGCGTTCCCGCGCCAGCCGCTCGTAAGGCAGTCCGCGGTGGTTCACGAAGTCACTCAGATAGACGATGTCGCCATCGCCGAGTTCCATCGCGTTGATTGCGTTGATAGTCTCCTCCACGTGCGTGGAAGCGAATCTGTCTCCACCCACCCCGACCATCGCAATTACTCCCACGTTCAATCCGGCTGTTTTCATGCGGCGGACCGCGTCTATGATCTCTGAGCGCGTTGCCGGTTTGCGAACGAACGTCAGCAGAGCGTCGTCCCCGCTTTCCAGCCCGACGTAAACCCTGCGGAGATGCTGTTCCTTCAGCTCGCGGAAGTCATCCACGGTTTTTTCCATCGCGGCGCGACCGTCCACGAAACTGAAGACTCCTTCATATGAGTGAGGATGGCTCTTCCTGTACGCATACCGCTCGCGTATCTCACACACCTGCGAAGGAACGAACGAAAAGAACTCGTGCAGCACGCCAAACATTTCCAGCAGCTTCGTGTGCGGCAGGCTGAGCGCGTTCCCGTCCGCGAGGAACACCGATTTCCGGAGACGGGCGAAGGTGGCCGGAAACGAGACAACTTCACTCAGATGGCGGCGAAACTCATCCGCTGATTTGACGGTGAACCCCCGTGATTTGTAGAAGTTGCAGAATGTGCACCGGTTGTAGGAGCAACCGGTGGTCAACTGCGCAACCACGCTCAAATACTGATCGGGGGGCAGAATGCTGACAGGAGCGTACATACGTTGGAACTCCATTGCCTCGACACACAGTCGTTCGAAACCCTGCGCCAGGATGGGGTTCAGAAAACCTGCGAGAGCCTCTCGAGCCGAAAGCGGCAGCGCCATATCACTCGGGTGTGTCGGTCTGCATTCGATGGAGCTTCGGCTCACTGCGTCCGCAAGCATTCCCGCCCGCTCGTACGCTGCCGTGATCAATCGTTGGCGCGCAGGTTCCGGAACCTCATTCCTGACGTGTTCCCCTTCTTCCGGTGGTCGGTATTTCTCAAGAAGCCTGTTGTCCAAACCCCGGCGGTAGTGCCGGTCTCCGACCTGGCTTCCGAGCAGACGTCCATCACGATCGAAATAGTCTATGGGATTGCCGTTGTACGCGAGTGACACCGACCCCGTTTTGGGGCTGACAAGAATTTCTCCCGCTTCCGGGGCAACTATTCTGTAGATCATCTGTCAATGAAAAAAGCAACGCGCCCCGACAGCATTCGTCCGTCGGGGCGCACTTCGCGTTAGGCACGTGGTTCAGAACGCTTAGCGTCCCCCGAAACTTTCGTTTGCCATCACGATGATCTCAACCCGGCGGTTGGCGGCTTTCCCCTCGGGCGTGTCGTTCGTGGCGATCGGTTGAGTTTCCCCGAATCCAACCGTCCGAATGCGCGACCCGGCCACACCTTCGTCACGCAGCGCCTGCGCCACCGCATTCGCGCGCCGCTCCGAAAGCGCCTGGTTGAAGTCCTCAGCGCCATCCGAGTCCGTGTGACCTTCAACGCTCACGTTCGTATTGGGGTACCTCTTCAAAATTCCTGCCAGGCGCGAAATGTTCTCCCTCGCGGCGGGAGTAAGCTCGGCGGATCCTGTTCCAAACAGCACACCGGACCCAAAGGTGACCTTGATTCTCTGCCCTTCGCGCTGAACCTGGGCGTTCTCAAGGTCCCCCCGCATCTCGCCGACCTGCTGATCCATGTAAGCGTTCACCGCGGTTGCGTCTGACGCAGGTCGTGCGGTTCCGGGGGCGGTGTTCAACCCGCAGCATCCGGCTGCAATCACGCTCAGAGCAGCCGCGAAAACCCATCCGACACGTGCAGATGCGTTTCTCATACAGGTTCTCCTTTCGGCGAGTGAGATCCCCGCTAACGGCGATTTGATCAGCCCGCGGGAATCCGTTGCTGGAAACGTCGGCGACACGCACCGACCGGAAACGTCTCAGAAAGATTCAGATCGCGTAAGCTTCTGGGTACAACTGCAAAAGCAAAACAAAAGTCTCGCATCGCGAGGGAAATATAGACAGCGAAAGAGGCTGTAGCAAACTCATTGCGTCAATGGCCACACAAAGAACGCCCCGACGAGGGACATCGTCGAGGCGTCAGATGAATCCGATCGGAGCGTTATCTCGATGATCCCTCTCTCAGTATTGCGCCGCCGGTGACGGTGATCTCAACTCGTCGATTAGCCGCCTTGCCCTCCGGAGTGTCGTTGGATCCGACAGGCCGCGTTTCACCGTACCCTATCGCCGTAACCCTGGCAGCCGGGATGCCATTGCTCCGCAGAGCTTCCGCAACGGCATTTGCTCGTCGTTCCGACAGCCGCTGATTGGAGGCCTCGGCACCATCGGAGTCCGTGTGACCTTCGACCCGAAGATTCGTGTCGGGGTACTTTTTGATGATCGCGGCCAGTTTGGCGATACTCTCCTGCGCTTGGGCCGTCAGCGCGGCCGACCCGGGTCCGAAAAGGACTCCCGAGCCAAATGTGATTTTGATCTGTTCTCCGGTGCGCTGAACCGTGGCGACGCTCCGCAGGTCGGTGGTTATTTCGTCCGCCTGCCGCTCCATGTACACCTCCACCTCCGTAGGTGGCGGCGCTGCCGGTACGACCGGTGGTACCGATACGACCGGTGGGGGAGGTGGCGGGGGTGGCGGTGCGGGAGGCGCTTCAACAACGGTGGCAGGTGCCGGTACCACAACCGGTTCCGCCGGCGCTGTCGGAACTGGTGCCACAATCGGAGCAGGAGGCAAGACACGTTCTACCGCCGGTTCTATGCGCTCGGCCGTCTTCAGACCGCACCAGGTCAGGTTGGCGCAACCCGTTACTAACGCGATGCCGATACACGCGATCAGCGTGGTGCCCTTTGGTAGCGAGTTTTTCACGGCAACGTCCTTCTTGCGATGCGCGGATTTCGATCTCCCCCGAAAAACACTGCGCAGAGGGATCCCTTCTGTGCCGACATGCCTCCGGCAACGCTTCAGATCTGGAAACCCGTGCCCATTTCTGCTCAGAAAAGCGACGCCCCGGAGGGTTTCCCCACCGGGGCGTCAGATCACGAATCGCACAGGTTACTGGGCTGCGCTCGCCTGAGCTTCCTGTTTCAATTTGTCATTCGCAAAAACGGCGATTTCAACGCGCCGGTTCGCGGCTTTCCCGGCAGGTGTATCGTTAGCCATCACCGGCTGGCTCTCGCCATACCCCACTGCGGTCAAGCGCTCCGCAGCCACGCCATTGTTGACGAGCGCAGTGCGAACCGTGTTCGCGCGCCGCTCGGACAGTGTCTGATTGAACGACTCAGAGCCATCCGAATCCGTGTGACCTTCGATAATCAGATTTGTGTCAGGATACTTCTTGAGAATGTCTGCGAGTTGCACGAGATTCGCGCTCGCTTCCGGAGTCAGATCCGCGGAACCGGATCGGAAAAGAATACCCGAACCGAATGTGAGCTTTATCCCTTCTCCGACGCGCTCGACACTTGCGCTATCCAGATTTGCCGCCATCTCCTCCGCTTGTCGGTCCATGTAGTGACCAATCACGGCGCCTGCGGTTCCTCCAATAGCCGCGCCGGCGATCGCTCCGGTGGCGGTGCTGCCCATGCGGTTACCGATGGCAGCTCCAATCGCGCCACCTGTGGCTGCGCCAATCGCGCCGCCCTTGACAGCCCTGCTCAAACCGCAACCGCCCAGCACGAGGGTGGTCGCGGTCACAGCGACAAGAACGATACTACGGGTAAGAGCTGTTTTCATTCCGATTCTCCTCTTTCTGGAAATGAGACATTTCCCCGCAGACCACGCCCCATACGTTTGTATGGTGGGCGAAAGGGCAGCGGGGCGTCTGCCAACCGCGTAGGGAACCGGGACGGTGGTACGCCGTGACGTCCCGGACAAAAGCACGCGTTGCCTGCTCCGTTGCCAAGAAATATATGCGGGTTTGATCTTTCTGTAAACACCTTGAGCAGTTTTGTCGAGAAACGATTCGCAAATTGCCAGGCAAGATGAGCGGAACAGGTGTGGAAAAGGTTCACTCTGAAGAAACTCCCACACGTATCTGGGTGGGAACCTCGGGTTTTCATTTCGACGACTGGCAGGGAGTGTTCTATCCTTCCGGGTTGCCAAGGTCGCGCTGGTTGGACTACTACGCGAAGTCCTTCCGGGTTCTGGAACTGAATTCCTCGTACTACCGCATCCCATCAGCAGCCTCGATGCAACGTCTGGCTGAGAAAATGCCGGAAACCCATGGAATCGTCGTGAAAGCCAACCGGCTGACCACCCATGAATACAAGGACGAAGACGCGAGCGGTCCCTTCCGGAGCGCCCTTGAACCGCTGCGTGAGAAGTGGCTTCTGCGGGGTGTGCTGGCGCAGTTCCCGTGGAGTTTCAGGAATACACCGGGGAATTTCCAGTATTTGGCTGAAGTCACGGGTCGCATGAACGATGTCCAGTGGTTTGTCGAGTTTCGTCACCGGAGCTGGCTGGTACCGGAGGTAGGCGCATTCCTGCGGGAAAACGCCATTGGGTTTGTGTCGGTGGACGAACCACAATTGCGCGAAATGATGCCCCCGGTTGCCAAGTTCACGGTGCCGACAGCGTACATTCGTTTTCACGGACGCAACGCGGACTCATGGTGGGCCGGTGGCGGAGCAGATCGTTACGACTACCGGTACAGCGACGAGGAACTCAAGGAATGGGTTGGGAAGGTAGCACGGCTGTCCGGACAAGTGCGCGAAATCCTCATTTTCTTCAACAACTGCAAAGGCGGTTCCGCGGCGATCAATGCGAAAACAATGCGCGAGCTTTTGAAGACACTACCCCGGGTGGAGGTGCAATGAGGGGGCTGATCACGGTTCTAGTGCTGGCGATATCCGTGGGGGTGGTGGGGTGCAGGGGGAAGCCAGACCTCGCGGCCGTCTACGTCCAGCAGGGCAGGTGGGGCGAAGCCGCGCGATTGTATCGGGAACATCTGGCCCAGCCTCCCGATGACCAGCTTGCACTTCGCTCGCTGGCGGCGCTGGAATGTTACCGCCTCGGCCAACTCGAGGAATGTGCCAGAACCGCCGAGCATCTCCTCTCCCTCATGCCGATCGACAGCGACGGGGTTGCCGCGGTTGCGTA
>JAKPPK010000309.1 GCA_029547385.1 Candidatus Latescibacterota bacterium | reverse complement strand
GGTTCGGGGTCGAGGGCGTCCAGACCGGCTCCCGCAAGGTGGCCGCATTGCAGAGCCTCGGTCAGCGCATCGGTATCCACCACCTTGCCGCGGGAAGAATTGATCAGGTAGGCACCTTTTTTCATGCGGAAGAGGCGGTCCCGGTCGAAAAGCTTCCGGGCCGTCGTCGCCGGTGCTGTAACAAACACGACATCCGCATCCGGCAGTACCTCGTCCAGCCGGTCAGGCCGCAACAGGGTGATGCCGGCTCCCGCCTTTCGAATCATGTCAATGCCGATGATTTTCATGTGAAACGCCTGGATCCGTTCGGCGATTTCCGACCCGATGCCTCCCATGCCCACGATCAGTGCCGTTCCGCCGTAAAGCTCCGTCGCCCGGAGAGGCTTGTAGAGCCACGTTTTTCGATCGGGCCGCAACGCGGCAGCCAGTACCTGTGACGTGAGGGCAAGAAGGTGGGCAACGGCAAGCTCGGCGATGAAGATGCTGAAAATGCCCTTGCAATTGGTGATGACGATGTCGCTCTCCACCATTTCGGGGTAGAGAATACCCTCCACACCCGCGCTGGTTGTCTGCACCCACCGGAGGTTCGGCAGCTTTGGAAGCATTTCCTTCCGTACGCCGCCGTATACGGCCTCGATTTTGTCCAGAGGCTGGTCGTCGTTCAGAGGTCCGAGCAGAATCGTGGACCCGGGCGCGGCTTCGCGGAGTTCATCCCGCCAGGGTTCGTGGGATTCCCGTCCGTAATAGAATACGACAGGGCGAGGTTTATGCATGGTGCCCCTCTTCGCGGGGTGAGACATTCGGGCGCACAAAGAAACGGGGGCGGTCCATCCTCTTCCAAGAAGCGCCGCCCCCGTCGTTAGCGCGTGTGAGTTATCCGCCAAGCACGATGACGAGGAATTTGTCCCGCCAGAACGTCCCCGGGTTGATGATGCGGATTGTCGTTCCGGTGGCAGCGCGTTCAAGTTGGTACGATGTACTGGCCCGGTCCGGCAGAATCTTCTGTATGCTCTGCGAGCGCGTGTGCGGAATCACCAGACGGTTCTCATTCTGGATGTCAAACTCGGTAAACTTGGACGGATCGTCGTTGTACCCCGGAGCGATGACGGTCTCTTTGCCGATGCCCAGGAAACCTCCGCGCTCCGTAACAAGTCCGTTTCTTTTCAGACCGTCCAGCGTGCCATAGGTATAATAGCCCGTACCGAGTTGCCGCTGCTGCCGTTCGATTGTCTGTTGCTGTTCGGCACTGAGGCGGGATTGTTCTTCCAGCGTTCGCGTCTGCTGGGTAATCGTGGCCTGCTGTCGCGAAACCGTGCCTTCCAGTTCTGATACGCGACTGACCAGCACGGCAATTTGCGAGTCCTTCTCCGCAACCCGGTTGGTCAGAGTGGTTACCAGTTGTTCCAGCTCCGCGATTTTGAACCGCGACGAGCTCACCTGCTGGCGGAGGCTTTGAATCTGAGCCTTGTTCCGCTTCATCGCCGTCTGAAGCGTGTTTATGTCGTCGAGCATGTTCTGCGTCTGAGAACTGCTCATCCGCAATTCTGGATTCGAGCTCATCACGCGGGTAACGGAGACCTGCCCGCGCGTAACCGAATCGAGGCGGGATTCAATCTCGTTGATGTTCCGCGTGACGGTGCGGATGTATTCGTCTTTCATCCGGTCGTTTCGCTTCAGCCGCTCTACCTGCCGCTGAAGCGCGGCGATTCTTTTCGCGGGATCCGACGATTCAAGATCGGCCTCTTCGTCGCCTCCGCCGCCACATCCGACGACGAACGCAAACAGGAGCATGAAGAACAGGATGCGAGGATTCATCGGTTGGCCACCTCTTCAAACAGCCACGAGCTGTTCAGGTTGTTGTCCGCGGATTCCAGGACGATTTTCCCGTCGGCATTGACGTAGATTATGCCGACGCCGAGGCCTTCCAGCTCCACGATGTTTTCCATCAGATAGAGTTTCCCCTTGCCGTCCTGGCGGCTGTCAGGCGCATTCATGGTGTAGAGGAACTCCGCCTCGGTGCTGGAAGAAGGCAGCACGTTTTTTACGTCCAGCGTGACGGCGACCTCCTCCGCATTGATATGCCCGATGAAGAACCGTTTGATATCGGTGTTCAGCGCCAC
>JAKPPK010000038.1 GCA_029547385.1 Candidatus Latescibacterota bacterium | reverse complement strand
AAAATGGTTGCGGGGGCAGGATTTGAACCTGCGACCTCCGGGTTATGAGCCCGACGAGCTACCAGACTGCTCCACCCCGCGACAAACTTATCAATCTCTGGAGCGGGAAACGGGGCTCGAACCCGCGACATTCAGCTTGGAAGGCTGACGCTCTACCAACTGAGCTATTCCCGCTCGCGCTGTTGTCGTTGCGGTCGGAAATCTCGCATGGACCGCTCGATATATGAAAAAGATGGTGGGCGGTAAGGGATTCGAACCCCCTAAGCCATCAGGCAACAGATTTACAGTCTGCCCCGGCTCTCCAACTCCGGCGCCCGCCCACAACCGTCACTATTCTATGTATATTTCGGAAAGGAGCCGATGAAGGGATTCGAACCCCCGACCCGCGCATTACAAGTGCGCTGCTCTACCAACTGAGCTACATCGGCATACAAGAGACTCTTGAAGTTAATAGCGCCCGTTTCGTTTGTCAAGACCACCCCCTCCGCCCCACATCTGCAAGTCCATTACTGCACAACGGCATACCATTAAATCCCATCTGTCAACGGGAACAAAACCACCACCGGCTCCGTATACCGTTCAAAACCGGACACGCACTTGCACGAGTCCACATGACGGCCTATATTGCTACGTGCACTTTTCCACCCTCACCACCGCACTTTGTTCGATTGGGGAGACGCGCCATGCGTACGAACAGGATGCCCGGGGTCGCTCTCATCGTGAATTGCCTTGCCATCGTCGTTATCGCGGGGGTGGTCGGGTGCGCCGGATCAACAACCACTGCGTCGGGCCTGCGCCTGAAAAAATCCGCTCCCGTCACTTCCTGCAACACCGGGCGAGCCTCCGGCGCAGGGGAAGTCGACACCGTCGATGTGGAGTGGCTCATGGCGCCGCTGCGCGTGCTGAGCTATGCCGACCCCGTGTATCCCGAAAGTGCCCTGAATGCAAACCAGGGAGGTGAAATCGAGGCGCGTGTCCTCATCAACCCGGATGGCACAATCGGCAAAGTAGTAGACGTCACCGGGCCGGAAGTGTTTCGCACCCCCGCGATGGAGGCGATCCACGGCGCGGAACTGACCCCGCCGACATCGGTGTACGGACAGCCTGTCGTCGTGTGCGGAACGCTGGTGGTCTCCTTCCAGCCGGCCCACGGGGGATTATCCTGGCTCAATCTGCGCACGCGGCAGTAAAAACTGTCGAGATTCCCTTCGGCCCGCTTCTCGAAGCTGTCTTCGAGCGGCGCCCCAACCGCTACCTCGCGTGGGTGCGCCTTCGCGACGGCAATGCCTCGGAAAGCGTACCCGTGCACGTCCCTGACCCCGGCCGGATGCGGGAACTTCTGCTTCCCGGACGCCGGGTGTGGGTTGCACCGGCTTCAGCACGGGCAAACCCCCGAACCACGCAGTTCACCCTGGCAATTGTGGAAAGCCCCGCATCTGCAGGAGGCGCGGCCACCTTCGTCAGCGTCAACACCATCATTCCGAACAAACTGATATCCCGGGCCCTTCTTGATCGCGCGCTGCCGGAATTCGAAGGGTTCACAGACGTGCGAGCCGAGGTGCCTCACGGACGCAGTCGGTTCGATTTTGTCCTTACGTCGGCTACTGCGTCCTGTGTGCTCGAAGTCAAGTCCGTCAGCCTCACACACGGGCGAACGGGCCTCTTTCCCGATGCAGTCTCCGCCCGCGCAACGCGGCACGTTGGGGAGCTTGCCGGGTTATGTCAACGCGGGGAGAGGGCGGCAGTGCTTTTCGTCGCGCAACGAAATGATGTTGACGAGATTCGCCCCGCAGAGGAAATCGACCCTGTGTTCGCTTCCGCAATGAAAGACGCGAAGAAAGCGGGCGTCGACTTTATTGGGTTTCGGTGCGAGGTCTCCCTCGACGGTATCCGCCTCGGCTCGCCAGTGCCGGTGGGGTGACCCGGGTCGCGGAAGACGCCATCTTTCTGGAAGGAATGTCGCCAGCGGGAACGGAAGAGCCGACGGCTTCCCCGGAGAGCAGAATGCCACTCTCAGCTCGGTTCTCGCGGCGTTCGAGCCCGATCTCCCCTCGCCCGGGCAAAAGGGGGTGTCAGTGCAAGGCTACGATGCATCTGAGTCCGTTCGGGTAGACCTGCACCTTCATTCCAGGTTCAGCGACGGTCTCCTGTCGCCGACTGAGCTCGCGGCTCGGCTTTCCGAGGCGGACGTCCGGTACGCCTCTCTGACGGACCATGAGACGATCGAAGGGCTTGGCGAATTCCGTGCTGCGGCTTCGCGGCTCGGAATCGTGGCGATTCCCGGGGTCGAACTCACGACGTTACACAACGGGGCCGAAGTACACCTCCTCGGGTACGGGTTCAACGTCGAGTCCGAAGAACTCAACGAGGTCCTTGCGCGTGCTCGCGTCACAAACAACCCTGACTCCTCCCAGTTCTCGCCCAGCCAACGCCTGGCAACCTCCGCGGCGATTGATCTCATTCACCACGCGGGTGGTAGTGCCTTCGTCGCGCATCCCCTCCAGACTGAGTCCGACCCTGTTCGGCTGCGTTCCCTCCTCGACGAGTTACGCGGGAGCGGCCTGGACGGCGTTGAAGCCTATTACGGCCCGTTCCCGCCCGACAAACGAGAGGAAGTCGCAGAGATCGCCTCCGGCGCCGGGCTGCTTGTCTGCGGCGGGTCAGATGGCCACGGGAACGGCGAAGCGAGGATGGGAGTTGACATGCCGCTTCTCCGTTGGAAGGAATTTCGGAACGCTCTCATCGAAGGCGCCGCCCAGAAAACGCAACGCGGCCCGTCAGCTCAACCGGCTCGGCCAGCGGAGGAACGATTCCACTGGCGAGCTTTTCTGTTCCATATCGCCATGCCGGCCTTCCTCGCCGTAACGCTGTTCGTTGTCGCCCTTTTCGCATTCCTTCTGCCCTATTTCGAGCGGACGCTCATCGATCGCAAGCGGGAGAACATCCGGGAGCTTACTCAGACCGCCTGGAGCGTTCTGGATGAAGCCGAACGGGAGGTCTCCGCCGGCAACCTCACCCGCGAGCAGGCGCAGACGCTCGCAATCAAACGCGTCGAAGCGATGCGGTACGGGCCCGAAGGGAAAGACTACTTCTGGCTTCAGGACCTCACGCCACGGATTATCATGCACCCTTACCGCCGCGACCTCAACGGCCATGATGTATCGCAGTTCCGGGATCCCAACGGCATCAGGATATTCGTCGAATTCGCCGATCTCGTGCGGAAACAGGGCGAAGGCTACGTCAGCTACGTGTGGCAATGGAAAGACGACCCGGAGCGGATGGAGCCCAAAGAGTCCTACATCCGACTTTTCGCTCCGTGGGGATGGGTGATCGGAACAGGAATCTACGTGCACGACGTCCAGCGCGAGATTGCGGGTCTGCGGCAACGGCTGGTGAACGTCTCTCTGGGTGTGACAGGCGCCGTCCTGCTTCTGCTCTTGTACATTGTCCGCCAGAGCGTCAAACTCGAACGCGCCCGCCGCGACGCAGAGCGGCGCCTGCGTGAATCCACCGACCGGTACCGGGCGCTCACTTCCGCAGCCACCGAGGGCGCTCTGTTCGTCGTGGGGAGGCGTTGCGCGTACGCGAACCCCGTGATGTCGGAGATAACAGGGTACACGCAAACCCAACTGGAACTGGTCGATGTCGACGATCTCTTCCCCGCAGTTGAGGCGAACATCGAATGGAGAAGGCGCCTCGACAACCCGGGAGGCGCTGACACCGATATCCCTGTCCCCGGAGTGCTCCAGCGCCGCGACGGGACCCGGTTGGCATGCTCCCTCAGTTTGCGGAGGGTACCTGAGAGCCCGCGCGGTTATATGATTCTGGCGCGCAACGTCACGGCGGCTTCTGAACCGCCAGAGGCCCGCGCGCTGCTCAACCGACTGCTGCTCCTGCCAGAAGGCGTCGCTTCGGATCTCACGGCGGCAATCCAGCATGCAACGAAGCCCGCAGACGTCGTTGGCGCCTGCCTCAGGGCGCCAAAGCTGGTGCGCGCATTGCTGGAAAATGGCGCGTCGCCCATGCTTGTCACTCGTGTTCTCGCGGAACTCACCGACGAAGCGACTCGACGCCTGATCTTCCTTGCAACAGAAGACATTGGACCTGCCCCGTGTCCCTACTCATTTCTCGCACTTGGCAGCCAGGGGCGGCAGTCACAAACGCTGTACACCGACCAGGACAACGCTCTTCTGTACGAACTTACAGGTTCTGAAGACCCCGAAACAGCCAATCGGTGGTTCCTCGAACTCGGGCAGCGCGTGTGCACAGACCTCGCCCGCGCGGGATTCAGGGATTGCCGGGGCGGCTCCATGGCCAGCAACCCCCGTTGGTGCCAGCCTCTGCCGGTCTGGAAGCGCTATTTCGAGGAATGGATACGGAACGCCGAACCTCGTGAAGTAATGGAATTCAGCATCTTCTTCGACTTCCGATCGGTGGATGGCGATGTCGAACTTTCGCGGGAACTCCGGCGACACGTAACCGGCGTGTTGAGGACGGCACCTCACTTTTTCGCTCAGGCCGCGCAGAACGCGCTTCAGTTCAAACCGCCTCTGCGCTTGTTCGGATCCATTGTCGGTGGTCGCGACCGTGAACACAGCGGGCTTCTGGACCTCAAATCGGTGATGATGCCGATAGTGTCTTTCGCGCGGCTCTACGCCCTCCAGCAGGGTGTCGAGGAAACCAGCACTCTGGATCGCCTCAACGCCCTCACCCGGCTGGGCGTTCTGCTCGAATCAAAACGGCAGGGCATCCTCGCGGCGTATGAGGCGCTCCTCCGCCTCCGATTGCGAAATCAATCGGACGCCATCGAACTGGGAAGACCACCGGACAACTGGCTCGATCCAAAAACACTGGGGCGCATCGAAGAGGCCGTGCTGCACGAGTGTTTCAACGAAATCGACCTGCTCCAGGAGAGGATTCGAAGGGATTTTCTGGCGGGGTAAATGAAAAAAGCCCGCCACGGCAAGGACCATGGCGGGCTTTCGCGAGGACCGGAACGATTACTCGACTTCCTCATCCTTGTGGGCAAGGGCGAAGAACTCCTCCACCTCTGGCCCCCTGTCATTCGTCCTGTAGCTGACAATCAGCAGTACGACAAACGAAGCAGTCACGCCGAACACACCCGGGCCTCCCGCAGTCGGTAACCCAAGGAACGTCCGAACTCCGCCCAGCAACAACACGATAAACAAAACCGAGACTACGAGCCCGGTAACCATTCCGGCAATCGCCCCCTGCCGAGTCAGGCGCTTCCACCACAGTGTCGTAACCATCGCAGGGAAAATCGCGCTGGCGGCTATACCAAATGCCAGAGTAACCAGCCAGGCGACGTTCTCGCCCTTCACTGCGACCGCAAGCACGACTGAGATCACCGACATCACGAGAGTTGTGACCTTCGCGATGTTCACTTCCTGTCTCTCACTCGCGTTCGGGTTGATATAGCTCTTGTAGAAGTCATGACTTATCGTCGAAGCAACCGTGATCATCAACCCGGCGGATGTACTGAGTATCGCGGCGACCGCACCCGCCGCCGAAACGGCCATCAACCATTGCCCGCCGACTTTCCCGCTTATCTGCAACACGGCCATATTCTTCGCCAGTCCTTGTTTGCCGGCGGCGATCCACGTGACCAGTTGAGGATATACCTGAGGCATTAGGATGAACCCCAGCAGGATCGTGCAGAGGTAGAAAATCCCCAGGCCGACGATACACAGCGTAACGCTCTTTCGCGCCGCGCTCGCGGAACGGACGGTGTAAAACATGATAAGGATGTGCGGCAGGCCGGCCGTTCCAAAAACCAGCGCCACTACCGTGCTGATCTGAGAAACCAGGTCGGGTGTCTGGATCCCGATCGTCAGTGCACTCGGAGCGGTGGGCAGCATCTCCCGCGCGACACTGACCGCTGCGGAAGAGGATACTGCTGACTGAACCGCCGCAACCGCGGCGGCGTCTTTGCCGCAGATCCCCGGCGGCACAATGTTCGCCATCGCACCCAACAGCGCATCCAGCGACCCGCTGTAGTACATGATGAAGCCGAACACCGTGATGAAGGTCATGGCGAAAAACAGGAACATCGCCTGGATAAGTTGATTGTAAATGGTCGCTTTCATCCCGCCGAAGATGATGTAGAGGCTCATCAACACCCCGAGGGCAGCGGTGACGGTGACGAAATCCCACCCCATCAGCATTTCAAACAGCAAACCCGCACCCAGCATCTGGGGAACGAGATAGAAGGTCGAGATGACCACCGTGGTAATCATCACCACAAGCTTGATGCGCCGGTCCGGGAACCTCCGGTGAAGCGCATCGGCCACGGTGTAGCTGCCGACATTCCGAAGCGGACCCGCAATCAGCATCAGCACCGCCATATAGCCGCCGAAAAAGCCGATCGAAAGCCATATCCGATCAACACCGAAAATCGAGATGTCTCCCGCGCATCCGAGAAAGCTCGCGGCGGAGAGGTAGCTCCCCACCATGGCTATCCCGGTCTGAACCCAGGGAACCTTCTTGCCCGCCACGTAGAAATCCGAAGTAGATTTCGTGTATTTCTGGGTAAACCATGTTACCACGATCGTCACGGCAACGAAGAAGACAATGAACGCCAAAACCAGCGGGTAGCTCATCATGTTGTCATCTCCCCAGCCTGAAGTAGACTGCGATAAGCGCCCAGGAAACCGGGAAAATGAGAAGCGACAACAACAAACCGAGCGGCATGCCAAACCATGGTATCCCCGCGAGCTTGCTGAACGTTGGCGTCTGGAGAATCGCCGTCCCCATGTAGAAGACGAAGAATACGCCAAAAACGGAAAAGCTGAGTATCGCTTTCCGCCGATACGGGCCGGTCGCGCCTCCCGGGGGCGGCGACGATTTCTCCTGTTCGGGACTCAACATGAAAGCACTCCTTTTCCCAGTGGGGAGAGTTGAAGGCTACGCGGAAACCGGAAGAAAGGAGTATATGACGCGTGAGTTGGCGGGTCAAGCACGTTGAACACGCTTGCGCGTATGAAACTTGTTTCGCTGGGCGGCTCTTTCCTGCCGGGATTGCCCGGCATCTTCTCCCGCAGAAAAGGCTCTTCCAGACGGTCCGCCGCAAAAAAAATAGTATCGGAGCCGATTACCTTTCGGTCACTCCACATTGTCCTCCAACAAATCCTGAACCACATCGGTCGGATCTTCGTCGTCGGGTAACGGGCAGAGCGGCGCCGCGACAAAGGCACGTTCCACAGGAGCATACACGGCGTCAAACTCCTCATCCGTCACTGTTGTCCGGCCCGCCGCGCACTTGTCCCGCAACAACGCAAAATAGGCCGCCACCCGTGGCTTGTAGTAATCGGCGACCAGTTCGTCAAGGTCCATCCGGTAATAGTCCCGCAGCGGTACCGATTCCTGCCCTTCTACCGGATTGCACCATACATGGAGGAGTTTGACCGCTTTGACCGGGTCCGGATACTGATCACGCACCTGCGCAACCTGTCGGCTGAGACGATACGCGGGCCAGCTCGCGAGAAGACGCGCCTGGTCATCGAGCAACCTGAGGCAGATCGGCTCCAGACGCGCCAGTTCCCCGCCATTCCCTGCCAGAAACGCATCACGCGCGCCAATCAGCGCCTGATTGAAGCGCTCCGCGATCCACTGGCGGGCAATATCCACAAGGTCCCGCCGCGCCATATTGT
>JAKPPK010000294.1 GCA_029547385.1 Candidatus Latescibacterota bacterium | reverse complement strand
GAACCTCGAGGTCGTGGATCCCGTGTCGGTTACAGGTCACACGTACCGGATCGGATTCAAGGCCGATGAAACGTGGTTTGTGCGCGACCTCAGCAAGCCGTCTGGTGCGGACACGGTCGTGAACAACGTGGCCAACCAGGCCGGCGGGTTTGACTACCCGATTGTCGACGGTGTGCTGGTCAAAGTCATCGGGCCGTCAATCGGTATCGAATCCAGCAGGTACGTCCCGAGCGCAAACAAGTGGTTCGTCGAGCGTGCCGCCGGATACGAAGTGATGACGGGCGTAGACTGGGGTTGGGGTACCACAGTAACGGGCGCAGACTACGCGCGGATAGAGGTCCGCTTCAACGGCGGTTCGACGCGAGCGCCGGTGTACGTGCGGGGAGCAAGCCCGAACTACAGCTATCAAGGCGCCGGCACAATCCCTGCGGAAATCTGGGATGTGACCAACAACCGTCGTCTCGCAGCCGCTTTCGTAGAGCAAAACGGTGCCGCTTCGCGGAACGGCATCTGGACGCCAAGCACCGCGGCGGACGGTGGGCGTGAATATCTGTTCATCTTCGCCCAGACATACGACCCCGATACCACATCGGCGCAGTGGGCATTCTACAAGAGCAAAAGCATTTACTCCAACGCGGGTCAGTTCCCGATCATGACGGCGAGCTGGCTTGTGAGCAAAGCCGGCATGACTTTCACGAACGGTGACGTGTGGAAGATCAATCCGTACCTCGTCAACACGCCCAATGACGTGTTCGAATACAAAACGACGGCCCGTGTCGCGGTGGATTCGCTGGTCGACATGAGCAAGATCACCGTCGTTCCGAACCCATTCATCATTCGTCATGAGCTGATGCCGAATGAGAACAACCCTGCGCTCTACTTCACGAACTTGCCACCTGTGTGCACGGTCCGCATCTACACGCTGTCGGGTGATCTCGTCACGGTGCTCCAGCACGCCACGTCTGGCGCCGCCGCGAGCGGAACCGCCGTGTGGGATCTCCGGAACAACAACTTCCAGCGTGTCGCCAGCGGCCTCTACCTGTACCACGTAGAGGACGCAAGCGGACGCACGTTTGTCGGCAAATTCGCGGTTGTGCGCTAGGCCAATCGGATGACGGAAGGAGTGACATCCATGAGATATCATCGCATACTCATCGCTGGCCTGGCTTCTCTTGCGCTGTGCGGAGTCGCATCCGCGCAGTCCAACATCGGCCGCTCGGGGGCGCAGTTCCTGAAAATCTCCCCGAGCGCCCGCGCAACAGCGCTGGGCGGCGCGTATGGCTCCGTCGGCAGGGATGCCGACGCCGTGTACCACAACCCGGCTGGCATTGCCGGAATCCGTGGCATGAACCTGAATCTTGCCCGTGTCAATTATGTGGCCGACATCAGCTTCAACTACATCGCTGCGGCAATGCCGCTTGGGAGCGGTGCGTTGGGCTTCCAGTTCGGCTCCATGATGATGGACGAGATGCCGGTTACCACGATCCAGGATCCCACAAACCAACTCGGCATCACGTTTGATGTCGGTTCGTGGGTGGCCGGTATCACCTATGCGCAACCACTCACCGACCGGCTTTCCGTCGGTGTTACGGGGAAATATGTCCGGGAAAGTATCTGGGATATGTCCTCGTCCACCGTCGCGTTGGACGTCGGAACCCTGTACTACACGGGCTTCTGCAACTGGCGTTTCTCCGCGGTGCTGTCCAATTTCGGGCGCACGGCGAAGTTCACCGGAGGACGCCTGATAACGCAGTACAACAAGTATGACAATCCGAACCAGTCAGAAACTGTCGCTGAGGACGTTTCGATGGCCTACGAACTGCCGCAGGCCTTCAAACTCGGCACGGCGTACGACTTCACGTTCACCGACCAGATGATGGTCACCGGGTCGCTGGAAGGCGCACACCCGATCGACGCACCCGAGTATCTCTCCGGTGGTCTGGAGTACACCTATGCCATGCCACAGGTGAAGCTCGCGGCACGCGCGGGGTATCGCGTCGTTCAGACCGAAGCGATGGGCTCGTACAGCTCTCTCCGCCTCGCGTCGGATTCAGCGGTCCTCGGCCTCGGCATCGGAGTTCCGATTGCCGGAAGCAACCTCCAGTTCGATTACACATGGCAGAACTACATGAAGCTGGGGAACAATCATCTGTTCTCGGTTGGTGTGAGCTTCTAATTCTGCCGGGTTTCCTGAACAAAAGAGCGGCGGGTGTCTTACGACACTCGCCGCTTTCCGTTCGTCCCTGTGTTCATGCGGCGGGACAGGCTGCCCGACAACCCTCCTATCCCTCCCTCCACAGACGCCACAACACCCGCACCACGCGCGCTGTATCGCGGAACGGGTGGAAATGACTTGTTTCGTCCGCGTAGACGGTCGGAATGGGAACCGAGCAGATCGCGAAACCCCGGCGCGCTGCCCTCACAAGCATTTCACTCTCCATATCGTACCGGTTGGTGGACAACGGAACGGTTTCCCATACCTCGCGGGCAATCAGGCGGTACCCCGACTGACTGTCCGGCACGCGTTGCCCCGCCAACCAGGACACGACGGATGAGGACAACCAGTTTGAAGCTCTCCGGACCACCGGCATCCCACCGGTCCGTCGGCGCGTGCCGACGATTATTCCTGCGCCGCAGCGGTGATATTCTTCGAGGAACGAGGGAATGGCAGCCGGATCATGCTGGCCATCTGCATCTATCGTGATCGCGGCGTCCCATCCTAGCTTCGATGCTTCCGCGAAACCGGTGCACAACGCCGCGCCTTTGCCACGGTTTTCCGGGTGGCGGATACAGATCGCGCCGGCGTTCTTCGCGTTTTGCAGAGTGTCGTCTGTGGACCCGTCGTCGATGACAACGATATCGGAGCTTCCGGCAATTCCCCGGCATGCCGCCACCACGGTGGCCACGGTGCGCCCGGCTTCATACGCGGGTATGAGAATACCTACCTTCGGCATGCGTTACCCTCCTCGCGAACCGGGAACACTCCGGAACTCCGGGCATGGAATTTGCGTTCAAACGGGGCAGGCTGGACGTAATGAGACAGTGTGTCGGCTTGACATGCAACGTTGGTTCCCGGTAAATACATAGTGGTGGAAGTGAACACCGGACAATACCAGCCGCAGGCTGGCTACCAGGAGTGAAATATATGTTTCCGTTCTTCTTTGACCCCACAATGCTGCTTCTTCTTCCCGCGCTCGCATTCGCCATCTGGGCGCAGTGGAAGGTAAGCTCGACGTTCAATCGGTACAGCCGGATCCCATCGCGTTCGCGGCTCACGGGACGTGCCGTTGCGACGCAGATACTCCGGCAGAACATGCTGAACGATGTCGAAGTCGGCCATGTGAGCGGACACCTGTCCGATCACTACGATCCGACGTCAAAAACAGTGAACCTCTCTGACAGCAATTATGCCAGTTACTCCGTGGCAAGCCTGGCGGTGGCGGCACACGAAGTCGGCCATGCGTTGCAGCATGCGCATGGGTATCAGCCCGTAACGTGGCGCTCCCGCCTCGTGCCTGTCGCCAACATTGGCTCGACGGCGGCCTTCCCGCTCTTCTTCATCGGGCTTCTGTTCGGCAAAGGTCTCGGATTGTTCTTCATGGACCTCGGTATCGCGCTGTTTCTTTTTGCCCTTCTGTTCCACATAGTTACATTGCCCGTGGAATTCAACGCATCGAAGCGTGCGCTGGCGATTCTTGAAGACAGCGGAATGCTGGCGGCAGACGAAATACCAGGGGCGAAGGCTGTTCTGCGGGCGGCTGCCCTTACGTACGTCGCGTCTGCCACAATGGCGCTGATGAACCTGTTACGCCTTATCATCCTGAGAAATGCGATGTCGCGGGATTGACCCTCCCGACCGCTGCGCGAAGGGAATCGTGGGAATGCGTCTGTGTTCCCACGATTCTCTTTTCAGGGCCTGACCGGGATTCTGCGTTCTCCCCGAATCATGACGGTACAGGGGATATCATGCCCCTGTGTGTCTTCCGCGCGTGTCCAGACCGTTCCGTCCTCGTCAACGGTGCAGACAAGGTCCACCGGGCGAATATCCTCCCCGGTTTTGGGAACCGGCCCGACGAGCAGCTCTTGAACCAGCGCGGCGTGGTTCGTGGCGCCCGGCACCACGGAATAGAGAACAACGGGAACCTGCTCCTGGTCAGCCCGGGCGGTGGAAAGCGTCTGGATGCGGCTGGCGGGAGGGACCGTTCCTGCTTCGATGATGGGAACAAACGTCCCATCGGTGAGCTTGACGCACAGGGCGGCCTGGAGGCCGCTGTACCCATCCCAATCCTCCACCTGCAATCGGGGTTTGAGCGGCTGGGGAGTGAAGCCACCGGCCCCGACGGGAAACCCTTCGCGGGAATCCGGACGCGCGGGAGTGTCCTTTCTCCGCCGGTGAAGCAGATATGCCACCATGGCACACGCGACAAGGGCCAGTGAAAGGCTCCATACTGCCGTCATCGTCGCTCTCCCCGCTCTGCGAGTTCGAGACGGACTCGCACCACAAACACGGCGTCTACCGCCCCACGAGGGCCCGGTGCTCCATCCCACCCGTTGCCCGTTCGATCATACGCAATGAGCACCTCCTCCGGACCTGCCGCGACCATACCGGTATAGGCGGTGCTTTCCGGTGGGTTCGGCGTTTCCCTCGCTTCCAGAAACACGTCCGAAAAACGCATTGCCGCGTCCGGGTATGTTGCGTTGTGATGGGCTCCCAGATTGACGCGCTCCCATGTGTTCCCTTCGCCGTCGGCACAGACGAAAAGAAACAACCCTTCCCTTCCGCCGGTAAGCGCGATCAGACCGTTTTCCAGCCTTACCATCCGGGGTTCGACCGACCAGGCTCCGCCAACGGCCTCTGGTCTGGTCCACGTGTTTCCTTCGTCTTCGCTCAGCACGCGGTGAAACTCGTGGCGGCTTCCAACGCGGAACACGCAGAGGATACGGCCGTCCGCCAGTCTCAGCAGGCTCGACTCATCCGCGCCTTCAGGGGCGTCCGGTATCTCCCTGCCAACCGCGGCGACGGAACGGAACTGCCAGGAAAACCCCCGGTCGTAGCTTACCATGGCCAGCAGATCGTATTTCGTTTCGCCGGCAAATGTTGCGTAAACGGTCGAAAGCAGGCCTCCGTCCCTGGTTGGCAGGAGGTTGCCGTTGGTAAAGAGCGCGACCTCGCCTTTGTGGTAGTCCGCGAGATCCCGGGGGAACCCGTGGAACGTCACTTCTGCGGGCTCAACGTCCAGTCCTCCCTGTGCCGAGTCTCGAAGGATGGTGCCGTTCGCGCGCGTGCTGCGCCTGTCGCCTGGTACGGAGGGCCAATTCTCGTACGGCATGAGGAGCATGGTTCCCGGTCCGAGCCTGGTCGCGGCCGGCCCGGCAGTCTCCAGATCCGCAACACGGCGCCAGTGCGCTCCTTTGTCCTCGGAGAGGAAGAGCACCGCCGGCCAGTCGCCCTGTGCCTCGTCGGCAGTTACCGTCACCTCGCACAGAATGCGGTTTCCTCTCAGACGGAACAGGTGCGGGAACCAGAAGTGCCCTTCCTGTCCGCCGACGAGAACCGGTTGGTCAGCGGAAACCCTGCAATTGGGAAGCTGATATGTGACCCTCACGGCCAATCCCCCTTTCAGCCCGCGCTGTCAACCCTTCGTTGACACGCAGGGATTTCCCCGTATCCAGAAGCGCAGGGGTTTCTCCGCCCATTCCCCCGCGTACGCAATACCGATGCGCGGGCCAGCGGCGATGTCCTGGTTGGGAACAGGCGGCATCAGTTCGATCCGGAGGGCTTTGCCCGCCAGATCAACGCCGTTGAAGCTCCCATCAATCCCCAGCGCCTCACAGAGCTTCCCCGGCCCGTTCGCGAGTTCGCGGTCAACCGGCGAGCTTTTTCGCTGCCTCCGACTCCTGTTCCTGCGCATCCGCTCCAACCCCTCAACGGGTTCCATCGCCCGGATGAGGACCGCCTGAGGGTCGCCTTCCGGGCGCGTCACGACGTTGAGGCAGTAGTACATGCCGTAAATCAAGTAGACGTAAGCGTGTCCAGGCGGCCCGAACATTACCTCGGTCCGGTTGGTTCTACCCCGCGCCGAGTGACAGCCCAGGTCTTCTGTACCGAGGTAAGCCTCCGTTTCCACAATGATACCCGCCATGCGCTCGCCGTCAACTTCGCGAACGAGTCTGCAACCGAGCAGCCGGCGTGCCGCTTCTGCGGTGTCAGCTTCGTACAGTCTGCGCGGGAACGCTTGTATCATGGCGGAGACAAAGGGAACGCAGGGTTGTGGGAGAGGGCGCCTGCGCTCGTGGCAGGCGCCCTCCCGCAGGAAGTCAGCCGTTTGCTTTCAGTATCTCTTTGATCTTCTTGATGACGCGTCCGGCCTTTTTCGAGGGGACCTGACACGTGCCGGCTCCGCGGTGGCCGCCGCCGCCGAATGTGCTCAAAAGCTGACCGATATTCGTGTTGCAGGTACGGTTCAGGATGCTGTGACCCAGCGAGATCACCGTAATGTCGGCTGTCCTGCCCTTGAAAAGGTTCATCCACACGTTTGCCTCGGGGTACAGGGCGTACACCACGAATCTGTTCCCCACCGGCCGCTCCGCCAGACGCCTGAAGTCCGTCACCACAATGTTCCCATCCAGCTTCGAGTGTTTCTTCAAGGCTTTCTGGAAATCCTTCTCGTTTTTCAGGATCGTGTCAACTTTTTCCTTGACTTCCGGCATTTTCAGAACTTCGCCGATTGGGTGAACCTTGAGCCAGTCAAGAAGGTGCATGAAATAGGAACGGAACGCACCGCCAAGGCCCGTGCGAGGGTCGAGCGTGTAGGAGAGCAGAATGTAGCGCTTCGGGTGGAGAATGTCGTCCAGAGTCAGTTGTGCCGCGTCGACCCGGTCCGTCTCGCCTACCAGCTCTCCAAATTTGTCGAGGCTTGGATGGTTGTAGTACTCGAACACAAGCCGCGCCGCGCTGGGCGAAACACCGTATTTGCCCTTGAACTTGGCCGGTACTTCCTGGGCATCATACCCGAAATGATGGTCAAACCACATTGCCGCTTTCGGATGGAAGGGGAGGTTCACGACGATATCATTTCCCGTAACCTCGACCTTCCCGTCCTGCATGTCTTTCGGGTGCACCAATTCGATACTGTCGATCTTTTCCATCGATGTGATCAGAACCGCGCTGGTCAGACCATCAAGATCGCCACGAGTGATGAGACGCATGGCAATATCCTCCCTTTTTGTGTGTGAGATGATCCACCTGTAGTAGTGCGCGCCGATTCAGATCTTTTTCGCGCAGGCGCGTGTGCCAAACGCCTTAAGTATATTCTTTCCTTACCTTTTGTCAAGGAGCGGCCGGAACAACGTCGAACGGTGAACGCCGCAATCTCCCCCTCCCTTGCGGCGTGTATGTCTTTCAGGAGGCGTCTTGGCGCCGGTGGGAAGGAATGTGGTCCTGGATTTGCTGGGAACGTACTGCAAGCGCGTCCGGTATTTTGGAGAGACGTCATCACGATATGTTCATTGGAAAGGTCCGGTAACGTCACGTGAAAATGCGATTCGTCCCTGTCTGTCTTTTTGCTTCGCTCTTGGCGCTCGGCCCCGCCACCGCTTTGGCGCAATCATACCAGTCAGTCGCAAATGATATAAGCGATCTCATTCTTATCCACCGCTACCCGGAAGCCCAGGCGAGGCTCAACGCGCTTCAACGCCAGTATCCGGCTGCCACTGATCTGCAATTCCAGGAACTGGTGCTTCTGTTCACATGGATTGATGACTACGGAATCGCAGATTCGCTCAATCGTGCGTTCAGGAATCAGGTCGACGCGGTTGTCACCTCGGCGAATCGCGATCTCGCGCGGAATCCGAACGACGCGCGCGCGCTTTTCTACAAGGGAAGTGCTCTCGCGTACCGGGCGCTCTACCGGAGCTACGTGGAAGGTATCGGGCGGAATATCGGCAGCCTGCTGACCGACGCTTCATCAGGGATGGCAGAACTCGAAAAAGCCCGTGCGGCCGAC
>JAKPPK010000282.1 GCA_029547385.1 Candidatus Latescibacterota bacterium | reverse complement strand
ATTCCACACCGTCAGAAAGGTCGGCACCGACCCGCTCTTCGATGGCCTGCCCGATGACATGGTGTTTTCGCAGAGCCACTACTGCGAGATCAGGACACTTCCACCCGACTTCGAACTCATCGCCACGAACGACAACTGCCGCGTGCAGGCCATGCGCCATCGTTCGCGCCCGATCTGGGGCACGCAGTTCCACTGGGAGCGCTTCACCGACCACTACCCGCACGGCCGCAGGGTGATGGAGAACTTTTTTCGGGAAGCCGGTATTGCCACTTCATGACACAGGCAAAACGTCGTCTTCGTGTCAAGTGTCTTTGTGCAGAAGTTGCGGATTCGCACCAGGATTTTTTACCCGCGGCCACACCTCGGTGCCCTGGCCAGGCAGGGGTGCTATAGGTCGTATAGAACGTATCAGACCATGGGCGGCCCATGTACCGCACCGGTGCGTCTCGATACATGGAACCGGTGAGCGTCGCTTCGCCTCCGTTCCTTCCCGGTTCGCCACTCGACTACCGGCGCCCCACCCTTGGGCAGCGCGCACTGAAGTGAGCACGGCGGCAGGGGAGTGGACTTAACAACGCACGCATATCCGCGTCTTGCGACGCCTGTTCGAGCTCGTCACCCCACCCCCGCACTTGGCCACAGCCGGCCTGCCGAAGTATTCTCAACGAGTCGCAGCCATCCACATGCCCCGTGAACAGGACAACCGCGATCAGACTTTCCTCAGGAGGCACCCATGCCGGCGTACCGCACTCGCACCGCTCCCATCACCTGCATCATCGGTCGCGACACCCCGATCGCGAACGACATGGACCGCATCATTGACCAGTTCCGCGACGCCCCTCCGGCCATGCTGCTGGGCGGAGACGACAATCCCTACCACCCCGACGGATACGGGCTTGACGGACTGACCCCGGAAAAGGGACGGGAACTCATTGCACGGATGCAGGAGTGGAACCGCAAAGTGTACGCGGCGGGCGTGCGGTACAACTTCCCTTACATCTGCAATTGCCACATTTACGGCCGCCCCGACACGCGTACGGGGATGTGGTACCTCTACGACCACTGGGACGAACACGCGGATATCATCGGCCCGAAGCCCGCGGTGGAACCCGAGCAGTGGATGCAGCGCGAGCCGGACGGCGCGCCGCACCACAACTACCCCTACCGCTGGCTTCTTCCCGATCGGTATGAACTCGAAGGGTGCGTGAACAACCCGCACTGGGACGAATGGTTGCAGAGGAGCGCGCGTTTTCTGGTGAAGCTGGGCTACAACGGCACGTTCATTGACAACAACATCCACCACTGTTACTGCGAGCACTGCCAGCGCGCGTTTCACACGTATCTCGAAGAGACGTACACGGCTGAGGAGCGACTTGCACGGTTCGGCACCGCGGACGTCTCAGGGCTCAAGCTCGAGACACGTGGGAACAAAGTGCTCTGGGCGCGCGATCAGCGGGAGTACCTCGAACGTGCAAAGGCCAGCGACCCCGAGCATTTCGCGAAGCTCATGGGCACCGATGACATAGACAAGTGCGTGCCGTCTGAAGCCGGGAATGGCTTCCACTGGGGACGCTCCCACGATTACTGGGTGGACAGCCTGCGGAAGCAGTAT
>JAKPPK010000280.1 GCA_029547385.1 Candidatus Latescibacterota bacterium | reverse complement strand
CCGGAACGGCGCCGCGGGAATGGTGATTGCCATCGGCTGGCCGGGCCAATGGAAGGCGCAGTTCCTGCGGGACGACGGTATCGGGCTTCATATCAGCATGGGGCAGGAGTTGACGCACTTCCGATTGCACCCGGGCGAAGAAGTGCGCACCCCGCTGATTGCGATTCTGTTCTGGCTATCCGGCGATTCGGGGGCCGGAGTCGGCAGGCACCGCCTTGCCGATCGATGGCGTTCACAGAATCTCTGGCGGCGGTGGATGCTTGCTCACAACCTGCCGAAGGAGACAGACGATCAGCCGCTGAAACCGCGCCTGATGGCCTGCAGTTCGCACCAGTACGGGGAAATGGTTGAGGCAGATGAAGCCAGTCAGATCATGTTCATTGATCGGTATCTTGAGGAGGGGCTGAACCCGGACTACTGGTGGATGGATGCGGGATGGTATCCGAACGAATGGGGCTGGCCAAATACCGGCACGTGGGAAGTAGATACGAAACGCTTTCCACGCGGGTTGCGCGCGATTACCGACCACGCCCATTCCAGAGGCCTTCAGACACTTGTGTGGTTCGAACCGGAAAGGGTCACGCCCGGCACGTGGCTGTATACCCACCATCCAGAATGGCTGCTTGGGAAGGACGGAGAACAGAAGCTCCTCGACCTCGGAAATCCTGCCGCCCGCGAATGGCTGACCGATCATGTGGACAGGATACTTACCGAGGAAGGGATAGATCTGTACCGACAGGATTTCAACATGGAGCCGCTCCCGTATTGGCGCGCGAACGATACACCCGAACGGGCAGGAATTTCTGAAATGCGCCACGTGGACGGCCTTCTCGAGTTCTGGGACGAATTGCGGCGGAGGCGCCCGGGGCTGTTGATTGACACGTGCGCCTCTGGAGGGCGACGAAACGATCTGGAAACGTTGCGAAGGGCGGTTCCGCTCTGGAGGAGCGACTACATCCTTGAACCCGTCGGACAACAGTCTCAAACGTGGGGTATCGCTCTGTGGATTCCATATTTCGGAACAGGAACAAATCATGAGGACGCGTACGAGTTCCGCAGCGTCATGGTCCCGAACGTCAACGCGTTGTGGGACGTGCGTCGCCGGGATCTCGACTACGACTTGATCAGAAACCTCGTTGCGCAGTGGCGGGGAGTCGGGGAGCTGTTTGGCGGCGACTATTACCCTCTCACCCCGTACAGCCTTGAGAATGACGCGTGGATAGGATGGCAATTCCACCGACCTGACCTGGAAAAGGGGGTGCTGATGCTCTTCCGGCGGCCGGAAAGCCCTCGTGCGAGTGACCGATTCCCCCTGTGGGGTCTGGATGTGGAAGGCAGATATCGAATCGTCGACCTCGACGTGCGCGAACGAGTTTCGGTTCTGGGCGGGGACGAGCTCACCGCGACCGGCGTTTCGGTCGACATCGTCGCCGCTCCGGGGTCAGCAATGCTCGTGTACGAACGTGTGGCTTCGTAAGATCGGAAAGGTTTCCGCGTGACCACTTTGCCACTCGACCCCCATGAAGGATTTACTCTCCAGAATGACGTCCTGGGAGTGCGCCTCTGGGGTCCCCCCACATCCCCCGCGCTGTTGCTCGGAGCGTCTGATATCTGGGACCGACGCTGGTTTGCAGAGCAGCAACCCCTTGTTACGCTCGAAAAAATCCGGGAATTGGCCTTCGCGGATCGTCTCGCGGAAATTGCCCGAAGCCCCAACGAAACGATATATCAT
>JAKPPK010000175.1 GCA_029547385.1 Candidatus Latescibacterota bacterium | reverse complement strand
AACGCCGAAACGCAGCGGCCGCCGCAACTGACACTTCGTTGTGGCCGAATCAGAGATGCGATCTCAAAAACACGCTTCAATGGAGTTCTCGGTGAGACTTCCTTCAATGGTCTGGGTGGGACGGAACACGCGCCATTCCTGTTGGAACCCGCAAACGAGGGCTGGAAGCGCGTCGACTGACCCCTGCTTCCTGCAACGACTTCGCAACCGTATAAGCCCGGACAGGCGTTGACTGCGCACGTCCCTCAGGCTTACCCTTGATTCCGATTGCTTCACGAATCCGCGCGTTATCCTCCCTTCGGTTCCCATCGGTTCAGCTCTCAGGAAGGACTGCAAATGAGTCGATCTTTTCGCGCTTTCGCTGCGGCGGCGTTAGCTGCCTCCCCCGCAGCAGCCGTCGGGCCGTTGTCGTTTGACGTCCTGTGGACCCACGATACCAATTCGCAGGTCCGCGGTTGCCCGGGGCTGGTGGACACGCCCGAAGGCCCGCTGGTAATCGTCGGAACCGACAACGGCGACATCCTCGCGCTGAACGGCGGTGGTGAGGTGCGCTGGAGTGCAAAGATCGACGCGCGCGCTCACGGCTGGCCTACAACCATCGAACTGCCTGTGGGCAAGACGATTCTGATTGGAGACAGCGATGGGACGCTGCACGCGTTCGCCCCGGACGGAACGCTTCGGTGGCGCGTTTCCCTGGGAAATCTTTCCAACGCTGACTGGGGGCATTCGGGGATCAGCCCGTGGAGCGGCATTGCCCCTCTCGTAAGGGGAGGCGATGCAGTCCTGGTCGTGACGGATCGCAGGGGGCGCCTGTCAGCTTTGCGCGCGGATGGCAGCATCGTCTGGCAGATTCATCTTTCCGAGCGCACACACTTTCCCCTCATCGCGATGCCTGCGGTCGGTGATCTCGATGGCGATGGGTCCGATGAGATAGTGGTGTCCAGTTTCGACGGCCGCATCCACTGTTTCGGCGCCGACGCTTCACTCCGCTGGGTGACGCCGACGATGACGAACGGCGAAGCCGGCTATCATTCGCCGCTCATCGTTGACTGGGGAGATGGCCCCCGCGTACTGGCACTCGGCGATACGGACGGGCAGATCCGCTGCCTCGATGGCTCCGGACGGGAGATCTGGAAGCACCAGAGCACAAACTGCAACATCGGACTTCATTGCTCCGTTGTGCCGTTCAGAACCAACGGCCAGTGGCGGATTTTCGTGGGCTGGAACAAAACAGGACAGGAGATTCTGGGAACAGACAAGAAGGTCCTTCGCTCGTTGAGCTTCGGCGGCAGCAGCGGGCTGCTTTTCGGTCCCACCGTGGCGGATCTGGATGGTGACGGGGAACCGGAGTTGCTCATGCCGCGGATCCACCACGGAACGCTGCGCGTACTTGACGCCGACGGGAATGAGAAAACCAACATCGACTTGGGCGGAACAACCTGGGGCGCGCCGCTCATAGCGGACATCGATAGGGACGGTATCCCGGAGTTCATCACAGTAGAAGCGGGCAATGGTCAGGTCATTGCCCGCAAAGTGCGGGGCGCGTTGCCGGGCGGCGAGATCCAGTGGCCGACCAGCCGCGGGGATTTTGACGGCCGGAGGAGTCGCCTCACCGAGGCGGGACACGTTCGAACCCTTGCTCCACGCCCTATCGGAGCTGCGCGCATTACGCGGGCGGAGCCTGAGTTTGTTGGCACCGGCAAGCAACACGTTCGGTTTGCTTCAGCCAGCGTTCCCGGCAATTCGTGGGTCTGGGTGGAAGCGACTCCCCCGGTCGGGCATCGCAATGTGTTCGTGAACCGTATGGACGATCCTGACCACGGTTGGATCGCCCCGTTCGAACCGGGGACATACACGTTGAAAACTCGGGTCCAAAAGGCCGATGGGACAATCCTGGGTGAAACCTCAGAGCGCGTCCCATTCGTGCCCTTCGCCCGAGAGAAGCAGGTCGCGGCAGCGATCCTTCAGGAGTTGTCAGGGCTGTCTGGGAGTGCGGCTCCGACGGCCTCATATTTGGGCAATCTTCGCGCCCGACAGACGCTTTTTGGCATACAGGCTGAGCAGTGCCTTGCGCGTGGGACTGAGGAGGAAAAGAGGCTTCTCGCGGAGGAAGGGAAGAAAGAGATCGGCAGGCTGAGAGCTGAGCTGGCCCGCCGCCGGTACGCTTTGCGGACAGCGGCCCAACACACCGGGCAGACAACGGAGATAGTCGCGTGGGATCCGGGTCACCCGTGGGTGCCGTTTGATCCCGATACCGACGCTCCTCAATCCGAACCCACTGATACCATACGGGTAACGACAGACCGACGCGCGCACGAAGCAACCTCAGTGTCCGTCGCCAACCTTACCGGCGAGACGATTTCGGTGCGCGTATGGTTGGATCCCTGGAGGGGGGGCGAAACAGCCCCTCCACTCAGCGCGGTTGCTCTTCGCCGCAGGGTGTTCGTCGCGACGGCCCGGGGTGGGTACACCCCTGACGCGTTACCCGAGCTCGATCCTTCCGGCGTGGTGACCATCCCTGCAGGCGAAACGCTCCGATTGTGGCTCGACTGGTCATCGGGCGACACACCCGCGGGAGTCTATTCCTCAACGCTTTCCGTGCGTGCGCTGACTGTCGCAGGGGACGTACTGCGTATCCCGCTCCAATGGGAAGTGAGCACCGTCGCCCTCCCGGATTCCATGCCACTGGCTTTCCGCGTCTGGGCATATGAACAACCCGCTTTCTTTGAAAGGGACGCAGTCTGGGCTGACCTCCGGGCCCATTACGTGAATGTGTACGATATCCCGGTGCCCACCGTGCGTTACAACGCTGACGGGGAAATAGCCGCAGAGGACTGGGCCGCCGTGGAGGATGTTCTTCGGCGCGCCCCGAGCGGCTCGTTCTTCCTGTGGCACGGTCGCGAAACCATCGTCCAACCAGCGGAAGGTGCCCCGGGCTCGGGTTCTCCTGCGTGGGAAAAAGCGTTCCAGACCTTCGTGCCACGGTGGTTGGACGGTCTGGCCGCGCGCGGGGTGCTGCCAGATCGCCACGCAAACTACATCCTCGACGAGCCCGGTATCGACGGCGGCCCCAGCGTGTACGAATTGATACGTATTGCCCGCCTGTACAAAACAGCCGATCCCCGGGTGAGGATTTTCGCCAACCCGGCGGGAGGTGCGACCGCGCAGCATGTTGACGATTTGAACGAAGTCGTTGACATCTTCGATCCCATCATGAACTTCGCTCATCTCGAACGGGTTCTCGCCAAAGGCAAGCCCACGTGGACCTATGAGTGCGGCGATGGCGCGAAGGATAACACTCGGATGCGCTACTACTGGCAGCCAATCTGGCAAGGCACAGAGATGGGCCTTTCTGGTCTGGGCATCTGGTCGTATGCCGGGAGGAGCGTCGATTTCTGGCAGGGCCCCCACGACGGCTGCTGTGATTGGGAGCTCGTGTACCACGGCGCGGGCGGTTCTGTGATACCGAGTCATCGCTGGCAGGGAGTGCGGATTGGAATTGAGGACTACGCGCGCCTGTGGTTGCTTTCGCGGGCGGCGGACAACGCGCGCGGGCGAGGTGATACCGCACGCGCCATGGAACTCACACGCAGCAGAGCAGCGATGATACGACAGGTTCTGGAATCCGGGTGCGATGAAGGGGTTGTAACGCGCGTCAGAAGTCAACTTCGCGCAATTCTTGCCGCAGAGATCGGCCAACAAAGAACCGAACGAAACGATTAGTGCTCGTCGGCAACAATCTGTGAAGCCATCAAAGCCCGTAACGAAGTGCTGCAGGCGGACAATTGAGCAGGGGGTTCATGCGCATGACCGGAAAAGTGATCGACAGAGTCGTCTTCATGCCCAGTCCGTGCAAAGGAGTTGCAACGCACGCATCCTCGTATTACACGACTCGTGAAGGTGGTAACCTCACGAGCATTCACGGGTACGAAAGTCGAAGTGACACCACGGACGTGGCGTTTGTTCGATTCTCGAACGACAACGGTAGAACGTGGAGCGCTGAAGAAACGTTTCAGACCGAATTCCCCGACCCGAAAGGAACGCGACGCAGGTACCCTGCGGGAGGGTACGTGGATCCGCTCACGGGAAGGTACCTGACCGTGCGTAACGAGGGAGTGCTGCCGACGGATGATCCCCTTGAAGGGATGCGTCAGTGGAAACTCCACTACTCGGTTTCAGAAGATGGTGGCAGGACTTTCCTTGTTGACGAGCAGATTATCCATGATGGAGAAGAGTACGACGCAGTCAACCACCTCCCGGGGATTTCGGTCGGGAAGACATGTGCGATGATCGGAGATATGGGACAGAGACCGATCACACGTGCGGATGGGGTTCTCCTCGTTCCCATCCAGTACACCCCCGCCGGGCCGGATGGCATGTATCTGAATCCCGGCGCGGGGTTCACCTACACGAACTGCATGGTCTTGTTCGGGCATTGGCTTCCGGGAGGGCGCCTCCGGTGGACGGCGTCTGACAAGATAATTGCGGATCCGGAACGAACAACCAGGGGACTCATCGAACCAACGATCGCGCAGCTTCCCGACGGCCGCATTATCATGGTGATGAGGGGCAGCAACGACAAGCGTCCGGACTTGCCTGGGTGGAAATGGTACTCGGAATCCCGTGATGGCGGGCAAACGTGGAGTGTTCCCGCTCCGTGGACATATGACGATGGGACCACGTTCCATTCACCGAGTTCCTGTTCGCAGCTATACCGACACCGCGACGAAAGGTTGTTCTGGATCGGGAACATCTGCGAGGAAAACCCGCAGGGAAACAGCCCGCGGTACCCACTCGTCGTTGGTCAGGTGGACGAAGTGACGGGACGCTTGCTACGGAGAAGCGTGTGGGCAGTTGACGACCGCAAGCCTGGCGAAAGTCCCTTCCTTACGCTGTCCAACTTCTATGCGCGGGAGGACAGGGAGACGGGTCATGTGCTGATACACATGGCGCGCCTCTTCGCCAGGGATTTCCGGGAGGGAGGCTCCATCGACTGGACCGCCGACAGCCTTCAGTATCGAATCGAACTCGAAGACTGAGTGACGCGGCGTAACGACGGCGGGGCAGAACCGACTGCCCCGCCAAATGCTGCAATTCACCTTACGGTGGAAGGCAACGCGCCCGGTTCACGCGGAGGGTAGTCGCTTGCGCACCGGAACCCCACATCATCCGCCGCGGCTCCGGGAACGCGGTATGCCCGATGGAACGTGCGGAGATTGAGGAAATTCGTCTTGAAGCTCCCCCCGCGCACGACCTTTTGCTCGCCGCTGTCGGGGCCAGCGTAGTCAGAAACCGCATTTGGCGGATATGGCGCATACCAATCCTGAACCCATTCCCAGACGTTCCCGCTCATATCCTCGACGCCAAACGGGCTTGCGTATTTCGGGAACATTCCCACCGGTGCAAGACCTGAAAACCCGTCCTTGGAACCATCGGGAACAGTCATGATGTCGACGCCGTCGTCGCCGTTGGCCTTTTCCGCGTCAGCCGAGTTGCCCCAGGGGTACCGCCTTCCGTCAGTTCCCCGCGCCGCGAACTCCCATTCGGCTTCGGTCGGCAGGCGACATCCCCTCCACGCCGCAAACGCATCGGCGGTCTCCCACGGTATGTTCACAACAGGGAGGTCGTCGTACGCCGGAGCGACAGAGAACGGTAAGCCGAATACCTTCGCGAATTCGCGGTACTCCCCGTTCGTTACCTCGTGCTTGTCGATAAGATAGGGCTTCAGCGTAACCGTCAACCGGCCCATTGTCGAATCGCCGAGCGTCACGGTTCCGCCCGGGATGTACACCATTTCCTTGCCCTTGACCTTGATCACATCTCCCGCTTTGGGGCCGCGGCTGCACGAAAGGGACAAGAATGCCAACGCTGCAAGAAGCATTGAGACCGACGTAACGGCGCCACGATTCATGTTCGCTCTCCCTATTCCACCCCGGCGGAGGGGGCGTCACCTGTCAGAATCACGAAAACGAGGGCAAAAGCGTCGCTCTCGCCCTCGTTTGTAGTATCGCAAGAACACCGTCAGGATCAAACGGGACGCGGTATTCAGGTGGACGGTGACTCCTCACGATTCTCGCCGTGGCTTGGCCTCGGCAGGATCGTTTCCTTGGGAATGATTCCGCTTCGCCTCGCCACCGCCTCCACTGAGGAGATCACGCCCGACAACTGACTTTGAAGTGCATTGATAGCCTTCTGCAGAGACGGATCCCGGTCAATCTCCGCGGCATCGCGCAATCCGCGGAGCCCTTTCCTGAGGTGGTCCAGAACATCGAGAACATCCCGTGATGACAACATGGCCGTCACGCCCCTATCCGTTCAGCTTTCCCGTTACCGTTGTCCGAATTCTCTGCAACAAAATGTACAACCGGTTTGCTCAGGCGGAGTTAACGGCGCATGAGTAGCTCATGAAACTTTGTTCATGTACGCCGATGTATGGGTTCATGGGAGCACTCCCGACAGGATCAGTGCCTGCACCACCTGTTCCGGCGAAGGCCATTCCTGCCCTTCCTGAGCATATAATGCGTGCGCGCGTTGCCCCCGGGGAGACCATACTACGGCGTTCTTTCTCCCCTCATCATTGCCACTGAATACCGTAAACGTCAGAATACCAAGAGCGGCCGAAAGATGGCTGGGGCCCGTGTCACTGCCGACATATGCCGCCGCGCACGACAACGCCGCTGCCAGCTCGAGTACCGTGAAAGG
The DNA here is from genome assembly GCA_029547385.1 of Candidatus Latescibacterota bacterium. Taxonomy (GTDB): domain Bacteria; phylum Latescibacterota; class MWCZ01; order MWCZ01; family MWCZ01; genus MWCZ01. The sequence continues at coordinate 29,821 of JAKPPK010000175.1, read as the reverse complement.
CCCAAGGATGGGCATATCAGCGACTTCGTGTGGTTCAAGCGCGGCGTTTTCCTTCTCAATTGGTCCCATGTGCAACACCGGTGTGCAACCCGTTTTCTCCCGCAACAATCTGGCGAAATCCACGGCATAGGGCCACACTCGCTGACGGGAGGATGCGCCGGTGTGGATGAAGACATATGGCGTACCGGACCGAAGGCCGGATTCATCCAGGATTCTCCTTGCCGGTACTACTTGTTCCCGGGGCAGACGTATTGACGGTATTCGCTCCAGCGGCCCGTCAATCAGCCCGTTCAGAGCACTAAGAAGGTGATCGACAATATGGATGGTCGTATTCGCGGGGAGTGTGGGCGACTGGAAACGAATAAATCCGAATCCAGCGCCGCGCGCGGTTTCTTTCAGATCGTCATCTTCCGAAGTGAACGCGATGAGGGCATCCGCACCTTCCACCAGCGCGCGCATTCCGACGGCGTCACCGGCAAACCATTTCCGGGCCCATTCCGAATCTGCCGATACCACCGAGTCGGTCAGCCCGCATGTTTGCGCGAGGAGCCCCACTTCTTTTGAAGCGACGAAATGGAGGGGTACATGGGGAAAAGCAAGACGCAGGTTCTGGAGAACCGGAAAAGTGACAATAGTGTCCCCGAGAGCTCCATTCCTGTAGACGACGATTCCTCTGACGCGCTGAAGGGCGATTGGCTTGGACATTGGATGCTCCGAAGGCTTGATTGCGCTGGTTACGCAGGAACGTACATTTCATCCCTGTCAGGCCGAGGGAGCCCGACCTGTCAGGCAAGAAGAGAACTGGAAATCCCGACAAGACCGAATGAAACACGAAAACCGCATCGTCCCGTATGCCCCCGGCCACCTCGAAGCCCTTCTGAAGGTTGTCAATGCCCACGTTGCAGCATTGCCACCACAGGACGGTGTGATTGACAGAACCGCGCTGGAGACCATCGTGAACCGCCCCGAGGCGCTGTGGGCGCACCATACTCGAGAGCACAGCATCGATGCCGCTTTGGTTCGAATGGTCGCCATTTCTGACGATGAGGTTGTTGGCCTCGCGGTGGCCTGGCATGAGATCGGCGGCGAGCACGCTCATCTTCCGCTCCTGGTGTTTGAACCACGCGCGCCGGGTGCGGCGAAGGCGCTCCTCGGTCGGATTTTTGACGAGTTGAGGGACCGCGGGTGCACCAGTGTCGCCACAGACGAACGCAATCCTTTGGGAATCGGATGGTTTGGCGTTCCCGATTCCTGGCCGCACGTCCTCGAAACCATGCACCAGGAGGGGTTTTCTGTTGCTGATGGGTGGGTCATTCTGACCGGGAGGACGGACTCCATTCCGGTTGAGCCACCGCGGCCCGCGAACGAAATGATTACGTGTGTGTTCGTCAACAACGAAAACATGGGAGAATGGCGCCTTGAATTCTTCCACGATGACAAGCTCGTTGGCGAGTGCGAAACCTGGGCCGTGCCTCCGCACCTCGCCTCCTGCCCCGGCTTCCACGACTGGATCACCGTGGAATGGGTTGGTGTGGAGGAAGCGTTCCGGCGCCGTGGGCTCGCGTTCTGGCTACTGGTGAAACAGATGCACTATCACCTGCGCGCAGGCCGCACACGAGTAGCACTCTGGACCGGCCCCGGCAACCGCCCTGCGCGAGCGTTGTATTACCGCCTGGGATTCTCGGACGGCCCGGAGACGTTTGTTCTGGCTCGCTCCCTCGCTTTGTAATGCCAATGTGGCACCCCGAACAGCCTCACTGCCTATCTTTCCTGTAAGAGTGCGCCATTATGACATAAATCGCTGCCCATTTCCTCGTGGTATCCTTCTTGCAAAACACGTCGAAAAAAAACCGGACACTCACGAAGGAGAAATAACGATATGGCAGCAATGGACGCCAACCGAATGACTCAAAGCACGCAGAACGCGCTGGCTGCTGCTCAGCAGACGGCGCTGAATCGGAACCACAACCAGTTGGAACCCGAGCACATCCTTCTGGCGCTGCTTGAGATGGAGCAGAATCTCCCGCAGGAGCTACTGAGGCGAAGCGGCGGGAACGTCGAGACCATCACGCGCGAGGTGGTTTCAGCCCTCGACAGGCTACCGCGTGTCCAAGGGGACAACGTACAGGTGTACGCTTCGCCGAACGTCCAGCGAGTCCTTTCCGCTGCGTGGAAACGCGCGCAGGAACTAAAGGACGAATACATTTCTGTCGAGCACCTCCTGCTCGGAATACTCGACCAGAAACACACGCAAGCGGCGAAAATCCTCGAACGAAACGGCATCACCCAGGAGAAGCTCCTCCAGGCGATGAAGGAAATCCGCGGGAGCCAGAGGGTCACCGACCCCGACGCAGAATCTCGCTACCAGGCGCTGGAGAAGTTCAGCCGTGACCTCACCGCCGCGGCGCGAGAAGGCAAACTTGACCCCGTGATCGGGAGAGATGAGGAGATTCGTCGGGTCATCAAGGTCCTTTCACGCCGCCGGAAAAATAACCCCGTCCTGATCGGTGATCCGGGAGTGGGGAAAACGGCTATCGTTGAAGGGCTTGCGCAACGCATTGTCGCCGGGGAGGTTCCCGACTCCCTCCAGGGGCGTCGGGTAGTTTCGCTGGACCTGGGTTCCATGATCGCGGGATCGAAATTCCGTGGCGAATTCGAGGAACGCTTCAAAGCAGTGCTCCAGGAAATTGAAGCGGCGGAAGGTCAGATCATCCTCTTCATCGACGAGTTGCACACGGTTGTGCGGGCGGGAGCGGCGGAAGGCGCGATGGATGCGGGAAACATGCTCAAACCCGCACTGGCTCGTGGCGTCCTCCGTTGCGTGGGCGCGACAACGCTCGACGAGTACCGCAAACACATCGAGAAGGACGCGGCACTTGAAAGACGGTTTGCCCCGGTCTACGTCGGTGAACCGTCGGTGGAAGAGACGATTTCGATTCTGCGGGGACTGCGCGAACGGTACGAGGTACACCATGGCGTGCGAATCAAAGACGAAGCGCTGGTGGCCGCCGCGCGCCTGTCTCACAGGTACATATCGGATCGGTTCCTGCCGGACAAGGCAATCGATCTTGTGGACGAAGCCGCGGCAGAATTGCGGATTCAGTTGGATAGCATGCCGCCTGAACTGGAAGCCATTGAACAGCGCATTGTCCAGCTGGAAATCGAGCGCTCTGCCCTCAAGCGCGAGGAAGACGCCGAGGAGCGCCTTGCCCCTGTCGAAAAGGAACTGGCGAATTTGCAGGAGAAACGTGCGGCGCTGAAATCTCACTGGCTCAAAGAGAAAGAGATCGTCAACGCGCTCAAAAAACTGAAGGAGCAGGCGGAAGAGGCTCGGACAGAGCTCGACCGTGCACGCAGAACAGGGCAACTTGAGTTGGCGGGACGAATCCAGTACAGCGAACTCCCCCGCATCCAGGCGGAAATTGCACAGGCGCAAGACGAGCTGGCACGTGTCCAAAAAGACCAGAAGATGCTGCACGAAGAGGTCGAAGAGGAGCACATTGCGGGAATCGTCAGCAAGTGGACGGGAATCCCCGTAAGCCGGCTGGTAGAAGGCGAAATGGAAAAGCTCCTCCACATGGAAGAACGGCTTCACGAACGTGTCGTGGGGCAGGACGAAGCTGTGACGGCCGTCGCGAATGCGGTGCGTCGTGCAAGGGCGGGATTGAGTGACCAGAACCGGCCCATCGGTTCATTCCTGTTCCTGGGTCCCACGGGAGTCGGCAAAACCGAACTGGCAAAAGCCCTGGCGGAGTTCCTTTTCGACGACGAACGGGCGATGGTTCGGCTGGACATGTCTGAGTACATGGAACGCCATAGCGTGAGCCGCCTTGTGGGAGCGCCCCCGGGTTACGTTGGGTACGAGGAAGGGGGCCAACTCACGGAGGCCGTCCGCCGGCGGCCGTATCAGGTCGTGCTCCTTGACGAAATCGAAAAGGCGCATCATGACGTCTTCAACGCCCTGTTGCAGGTGCTGGACGACGGTCGGCTCACTGATGGTCAGGGCCGGACGGTTGATTTCAGAAATACCGTCCTCATCATGACGTCCAACGTCGGAAGCCAGAACTTCGCGTTCGGGGAGACCGCCGATTACACGAGAATGCGCGCGCAGGCGATCGAGGCTCTGAAAGCCGAATTCAGGCCCGAGTTCGTCAACCGTGTGGACGAGACGATCGTGTTCCACGGGCTCGACAAGAAACACATCCGGGAGATAGTACGCCTCCAAACCAGACTGCTCGCCCACAGGATCTTCGAGCAGGCAAGGGTCACGCTGACACTGACAGACGCCGCCAGCGACCTGCTGGGGGAACTCGGGTACGACCCGGCGTACGGTGCGCGCCCGTTGAAACGCGTCATCCAGCGTCAGCTCGAAAACCCGCTGGCGATCGCGCTTCTGGAACGGCGCATCAAGGAAGGCGATATGGTAAGCGTCGACGTCCACGACGGCGCGCTCGTGTTCCGTACCACAAAGCCGGATGGATCCGCTGCACCCGGCGCCGAGTCCGTGACTTCGACGGCGGAATCGGTCGAGGACGTTGAGGATGCGGAGTTTGAGGAGCTGAAATAACCTCTGAGTGGGAAAAGAAAGAGCCGGCGGGGTTCCGCGGAACCCTGCCGGCTCTTTTTGTTGAGCAGGGAATTACATTGCCGCAGAAACAGCAGTCGGTGACGTGACTCTGTACGCTTTCTGCGCAGGCGAAAGACGCGCGATCGCTTGATTTGTCACGGACAACGCGTTTTTCGCATCAATGGCGTTGACATAGTGCGCTTTCCGCAGGTCGGCGATCCGAGCACGGGCGGGAATCAGGACGCTGGACACAACTTCGGCGTGCGTCATACCTTTCGCGACCAGTCCGTCAACGTACTGCTGGCCGCTTCGCGGGTGTCCCTGCAGCACGTGCCGCAGATACCGTATGACTCTCTCCTCAGCATCGATTTTCATGGTAATCTCCTCTTCGGTGCGCTGTTCAATTCGATTGTCGATTTTCATCTCAGTGTGTATTGTGGTACGCCCGGGGAACATCCCAACAAACAAGCCTTTCTGCACGAAACGCAAGAAGCCTCCCGCGCGTTATGGCACCGGAGGCTTCAAATTGCAAATACCTTGCCAAACTTGGCAGGCGTGATTACGCGCCGCTCAAACCACGCGTCGGCTTTCCATGTTGACCTTCTTATGCGTCTTTCGAAGCTGAGCGAGCGCACGTTCTTTGAGCTGTCGGGCACGCTCCCGCGTTATTCCGAAGGAGGCCCCGATATCTTTCAGGGACTCAGGGTCCTGGTTGTCGAGCCCGAAATAGCGTCGTATGATCTCCGCTTCCCGTTCATCAAGTTCGGATAACGTTTCTTCCACCCCGATTCCGAACCGCCGCTCGAACGGGGATTCCTGAAATGCTTCATCTTCCAGAGGGATCGTGTCCAGCAGAGTGCGTCCCCCCTCCTGATGCCCCGGATCGTCCAGGGACAGATGGGGCCGCGAGATATCGAGCGCCTTTTCGACGTCCTCGGGTGACATTTCTGCAGAGCTTGCGATCTCTTCGATCGTCGGCTCTCTCCCGTAATACTGACACAGCGCACTTACTCGTTTGTCAACCTTCTGCGCATCTCCAACCCTGTTCAGCGGCACTCGGACAATCCGCGACTGCTCCGAAAGCGCCTTGAGTATTGCCTGCTTGATCCACCACACCGCGTACGAGATGAACTTGAACCCTTTGGTTTCGTCAAATCGGTACGCTGCTTCCATCAGTCCGACGTTGCCCTCGCTGATGAGATCGAGAAGCGACATACCCCTGTTCTGGTATTTTTTAGCGACACTGATCACGAAACGAAGATTGGAACTGGTAAGCTTCTCCAGCGCCTTCTGGTCCCCACGCTTGATCTGGCGCGCGAGTTGAACCTCCTCCTCACGCGTGAGCAGCACGTAATCACGCACCTCCCGGAGGTACGCTTCCAGGGCCTGATCATCGAGTTTGGAACCGCCGGCGGTGTTAGTTGTCATAGGCTCCGCTCCGTTTGATTGAAGTTTTTTCCATTTCGACAAACAGCTACGTCAGGGGGTTCCACGACGTGGCCGGAGCCGCAAATGAATATTCTCGCACCACTTGCAGGGTAAAGAAAACGGTTCCCGCAAGCGTCACGAGAGATGATGCACAATATTTGGAATATACTGCAATTCATAATGTTCCGCTAACGCCGGAGACTTCATTCCTCACGGGCAGCGCGGCGCCAGGCCTGCACAGTTCGGGCGAACCGGGATTGTGTTACCCCCCGGATTTTCTCTGCGCAGTCCATCGCACCGCAGCCTTGGCCAAGGACGCCATGCAAGCTTTCACCTGGTGTCGTAAATTTTCAAATTGGAGGTGACTGTATGAACAAACCGCGTGCCATAGTGCTCGCATCCGGCGGGATGGACAGCACAGTTACGGTTGCTCTGGCGAACGAGCAGGGTGTCGAACTCGCGCTGCTCCACGTGAATTATGGTCAGCTGACCGAGAGGCGCGAACTTAAGGCATTCCATGCGGTGGCCGACCACTATCGGGTCCCGCAATCGTTGCGTCTCGTCGTCGATATCGGGTATCTCGTCCAGATCGGCGGGTCCGCACTGACTGACGCGACCATCCCGTTCCCCGAACCCACGTTTTCCGACCGGAGAATGATTCCCAGCACGTACGTTCCGCAACGAAACGGGAATCTGCTTTTCATCGCCGCTGCGTGGGCAGAAGTGATCGGGGCCGAGTCTATCTGGGCGGGGCTGGTGGAGGAGGATTCCAGCGGTTATCCAGATTGCCGCCGCAGTTTCTGCGATGCGATAGAATGCGCGATAGCAGAGGGCAACCACGACCAGCATTCCGACCCCAGAATTATCACGCCCCTCATCGGGTTATCCAAAGCCGATATCGTGCGTACCGGTGTACGTCTCGCAGCACCATTCGAGAAAACCTGGTCGTGTTACCGGCGTGAGGACACGGCCTGCGGGGAATGCGACAGTTGCCGGCTGAGATTGCGGGGTTTTGCGCAGGCCGGCGTAAGAGATCTGATACGTTACGCTGATCCGGGCGTTTGAAAACGACTTCAGGACAGATTGTATTCCCGTAGTTTCCGGTACAGGGTACGTTCTCCTATACCCAGCGAACGAGCGGCTTCCCGCCGATTTCCTTTTGTTGCGGCCAGTGCCTGCCGGATGGCGTCGCGTTCAAGATCCCTCAGTGTCAGTGTTCGGGCAGGTGTTGTCTCACCGGAAGGAGTATCGTCTTCAGAGACTTCGATATCCACCACGTGCGGTTTTGAAGCTGGCGACGAAGCGTCCTGTGGAGGGAGTGAAGCGCTGGACCAGCTCCTGCTCGCCACACCGTTCCCCGGCGCTGTGAGGATTTGTTTCAAATCTGCCATGTCGGCCCGCAGTTCCAGCAACGTGCGATAGATGATCCCGAGTTCCATCTTCTCGGCGCCCGATCCTCGCGACGCTACCGGAAGGAGCCGGTTCGCAAACACCTTGTCACGCACCATGTCAGGCAGGTTTTCGGGCCGTATGATGGGCACATCAGAGAGGACGAGCACGCGTTCCACGACAGTGCGGAGTTCACGGACATTGCCGGGCCAGTCGTACGAGAGGAGGTATTCCATGGCTTCTTTACTGATCACCGGAACAGCCCGGTTATTCTCCGAGCAGAACCGTTCTACGAAGTGCTCAACAAGAAGCGGAATATCCTCTTTGCGCTCCCGCAGGGGAGGCAGATGAATCTCAAACACGTGGAGGCGCCAGTACAGGTCCGCCCGGAACGTACCCGCGTTGACGAGTTCTGCCAGGTCGCGATTGGTAGCAGTTATTACGCGAGCCTCCGCGCGCAACGGTTCGATTCCCCCGACCCTTTTGAACTCGCGTTCTTCCAAGACGCGGAGCAGTCTCACCTGAAGCGCCGGGCTTATGTCACCGATCTCGTCAAGGAAAACCGTACCTTTCCCGGCAGCTTCGAAAATGCCTTTCTTTTCACGAACAGCGTCGGTGAAGGATCCCTTTTCATGTCCAAACAACTCGCTTTCTACGGTCCCCTCGTTCAACGCGCTGATGTTGAGCGCCACGAAGGGCTCCCGACGGCGCGGACTCAACTCATGGATTGCGCGCGCAACAATCTCCTTCCCCGTTCCGGTCTCTCCCGTGATGAGTACGGTCGTAGAGGTCGGTGCAATCTGCGCGATGCTTATGAGAACCTGCTGAATCGCCGGTGATTGCCCTATCAGACCAACCCGCCGGGCAAATTCCTGTCGGTCCCCCGGCCTCCTGACAGACCGCGGGTACCCTTCTGGCAAACCCTGCTGGAACGATGTGTCCATATACGTTATCCGGTTCCCGAATTCAGAGTGAGTAGTCAGCTCGCAGATCTGCTTCACGCGTGATCAGTATGTCTTTGCCGCGCATGGCAACATAACCGCGCTCCTTGAGCCGTTTCATGACGCGCGAAACCGTTTCCCGAGATGTGCCGGCCATATTCGCAATCGCCTGCTGATTCGGCGGGTTGTGGATACAGATCCCCCGTTGTGAAGGCACGCCGCGTTCCTCCGCGATCTGAAGGATTACCGAGGCCACTCTTCCGCTCACGTCCATCAAGGCGAGGCTCTCTATCTTTCGATCCGCTTTTCGCAGGCGGGCAGTAAGCGCGGCGACAACTTTGATCGCCATGTGCGGAGAACGCTCCACCAACCGCAGGAAATCCCGCCGCCTCAAAATAAGCACGGTCGTCTCTTCAGTGGCGATCACATTCGCAGAACGCGGTTTTCCGTCGAGCAATGACATCTCCCCGAAAAAATCGCCCTGCCCGAGCACCGCCAGGATCACTTCTTTCCCGTCCTCATTCAGGATGGAAACCTTGACCTGGCCTGAGAGAATCGTGAACAGCGCTTCACCCTCGTCCTCTGCCAGGATGATCAGGTTCTCCGGCGGATAAACCCTCTGCGTCACAAGCGTTCCAATTTGTGCCAGCTCGGACTCTGACAACCCCGCGAAAAATGGCACGTTCCTCAGGTAGCTGCCAGGCGCATCCATTGCGGTCCACTCCTATCTCGTGTCCGTCGGTGACGACCCGGATTCCGACCCAGAATCAAGATTCTGGCCCGAGATGCTCATGAGCTGGAGGGCTGCTGCACGTCCCAGATCACTCTCGCCTTCCATCGCGATGATTTTCCTGTACAGCATTTTGGCATCTTCCAACTGACCCAGTTTTTCATTTGCCTTTGCCGCGCGGAATAACGCGGTAACCGCCCATCGCGATCCGGACTGACTGTGATAGGCCAGCTTGAGCCATTCGATCACCGCTTCGCGGTACTGACCCGCGTTGAAGTGCGCTTCTCCCAGACCGAAACGAGCGTCTGGCTCCTCGGGCGTTCCGGCAACGTTGTCCAGCGCCTGCCTGTACGCGGCGACTGCTGCCGGGAATTCACCGAGACGATTCAAATCGTCCCCGATTTTCACCCAGACGCGCACCACGTGCGGACTGTCAGGGAACTTGCTGAGGAAAACCCTCATCGTGCGGACGGCGGAATCCAGACGCTGAATCTGTTCGTACGAAAGAATCAGGTTCCACATCGCCTGGGCGGCAAACTGGCTCGTAGTATCCTGCTCAAGCATCCGGTTGTACGCGTCAGCGGCCTGGTCATAGAACTCCGCCTGGAAATAGGCATTCGCAAGTTCAAAAAGGGCTTCCTGTCTCAACGGACTGTCCGGATACTGCTGGGCGAGCCGTTCGAACGCCTGGACGGCCGGTTCCAGTCGTCCACTGGAAATCGCAACGCGTCCCTGAGCGAGAAGTGCGTCGTCTGCCCATTCGCTTCGCGGATTCCTCTCAACCACCCGAGCGAATGCGTTGATCGCGCCGACATAGTCGTTTGACCGGGCAAGCGCGTGGCCCTGCTCGATGGCAAGGCGAACTTCGTCATCCTCGGTAATTGGACCCAGATCGCGGAGCGCGCGCTCCCTCCCCTGAGCCTCGCTCGTCCTCCCGAGCCTGTACAGTGCGGCAACTTCGCCCAGCCTGGCCTGCTTGTCGGACGGTCGCGCCTGGATCGTTTTCCGGTAATTGGCTAACGCTTCTTCAGACGATCCTTGCGCGAACTGGACATCCGCGAGCATTCTCCACGCCTCCGGCACGAACTTGCTTCTTGGATAATTCCGTTCAAAACCCGTCAAAACAGCCATTGCTTTGCCCGACTGATTTCGTTCCATCAGGATTTTTCCGCGCACCATCGTGAGGCTGTCGGCATCCGGAGCGTTCGGGCGCAGGGCGAGTTCCTCGCCAAGGGCGGCTTCGGCCTCCGCAAAGCGACGCATGTTCATGTAGGCAGCGATGAGGTGCCTCGCTCCCCACGCGGCTGCGTCCGCATTGGCGGCTTTCGTGATCTCCTGAGAAACCCGCGCGGCAGATTCGAATTCCCCGACCGCTTCATACGCCAGAACCAAACGGGTCCTGATCTCGTTAATATCACGCGATGACTGACGAAGACGAATCATCTTTTCAAGTTCACGGGCGGCCGCTCGGTACTGGCGCTGCTCATACATGATCCCGGCCAACTGGAATCTGCTCTCAGGAACCAGCGGGCTCAACGGGCGTTCAGCGATCAATCGCTCCAGTCGAAGCCGCGCTTCATCCTGTTTCCCCTGGTTCATCAGGATCAACGACGAGCCGAACAGAGCACGATCCAGAGTTTCACCCTGCGGCGCGATCTGGAGCGCTTCATCGAATTGCCGCAACGCTTCGTCGGGCGATCCGGAGCCGGTTCTCGCGAGGGCGATTGTGCTTTCGGCAATGCGGACCAGTGCGTAATCCCGGCGGTCGCTCTGCGGGTACCGTTCAAGGAACTGGCGGTATACCTCACGGGTCCTTGCGGCGCGGGCCGCCGAATCGACTGCGGCAAGGGTTGCTTCGGCAGTCTCGATGTACGCGTCGTCGGCGAGGGCACTCTGCGGGTACTGCGAAGCGAGGCGCGATAGCGCCTCCAGGCCTTCCGCCCTGTTCCTTTCCTGCTCTGCCACATTGCGTTCCAATCCCGCGCGGGTGCTCAGCCGGAAATAGCAGCGCGCGAGCAGGTGTTCGGCAATATCAGGGGAGGAGACGCCGGGCTGGTTCAAATACGCCTTCAGGAGTTCGATCCCGCCCGGATAGTCTTTCAGATATTCGATCCGAATCTTGGCCAATCTCAGGGGCTTCTCTCGAAGAAGAGAATCCGCGTTCCCTCGCACAAGAACCTGATCGCCTTCCAGCGCCATCGTAGCGATGATGGCACCTTGAAGATCGATACGCAGGTAATTCTTGATGAGGTTCAGGCTATCCGTCGCCGCATTCGCGAGGGCGTGAGCCGGAAACTGCTGGGTTACGCGGAAATAGGCGCTTTCTGCGGCGTCAAGGTTGCCGAGAGTCCGTTCACACCTCGCGAGACCGAACATCCCCTCCGCCGCTATGCTGTCATCTCCAACAGCGAGCTCGCCGTACAATGTGCGTGCAAGCTCGGGCTCGCCGAGGCGAGTCTCACGTATTCGCGCAACGTTCAGGAGTCTCGATCGTCTGGCCTGGCCTTCGGCGGTACGGGCAACTTGTCGCTCGAAGTACACCACGGCGCTTGATGGATCGTTCCGGGAAAGGTAATACTCCCCGAGCAGCCCCAGCGCCTCGGTGCTCTCGCTGGAATCCGGGTAGGCCGCGAGAAGCTCTTCAAGAGCGAACACGCCGGCGCGTGAATCACCTCCGGAGAGATTCGCTCGGGCCAGGCCGAGCATCGCGCGCGGCTTCCGCCTGCTTTGAGGGTATTGTTGCAGAAAATCCTGCCAGTTGCTGATCGCGAGCGCCGGCGCTTCCTGCAGTTCCCTGACCAGAGCCAGATCGAAGAGCGCTGATTCCATAGCAGCAGGTGTCGTTGCACGACGCGCGATTTCCTTGTAAAGGTCCGCCGCCTGATTGAGGGTTTCGGCATCCCGTGTCCTCCGCCCCGTCTGGAGGAGGTATTCTGCCAGTGTGCGTCGAGCCAGCCACGTTCGATCGTCTCCGGGCGCCTGGGCAACCAGGCGATCACTCAATGCACGGGCTTCGCCGGGTTTGTTGAGGGCAATTGCTGCTTCCACGCCCACCAGAACCGCGTCGCCCACAGGATTGGAGAACTGGCGCTCAGCGAGAACCGCCTGCACAGCCTGTTGAGCGCCCTGCGGGTCTCCAGAATCCAGTTTGGCGCGACCAAGCAACGCTCGAGCGGCGGACAGCAAAGGGGAACGAGGATACCGGGTAATCAAACGATTGACAGCGCGTTCCGCTCTGTCCGGTTGATTCATTTTGAGAAAGGCAGACGCTGCTCCAATGAGTGCGTCGTCGGCATATTCGCTTTCAGGGTACGAATCGGCAAGCTCTGTGTATGCTCTCGCCGCTTCGGCGAACTGGCCTGCACGTGCGCGCATCTCGGCCTGCTTCAGCCAAAGCTCGCGAACACGAACATCCTGCGGGTATTTGATCATGAACCCCTGATAGGTGTCCGCCGCCTTCGCATACGCACCTCGCGCCGCATGAGCCTCCGCGAGGAGCAGAAACGCATCCGGAGTTCGGGCCGCGTTCGGGTAGTTGCTGATGTATTGTTGCAGTTGCTGGCTGGCAAGATCATACATCCGGTCGCGCATGAGGTGCTGCGCAAACGCGAATTCGCCGTCCTCCTGTTGTGCCGCGACTCTGCCCATGGTTAGCAGCGCCGGGAGGATGGCAGCAAGTAGTCGCAAACCCGGGTTGCGAACATGATGACGAAACATCGTACCTCCTTCGAACGTTCTCACGGGCGGCCATTATGGCAGATAATGTACCCTGCGTGGCGCTAAAATCCAAGTTATCATGCGTTTGCATCAACGCCATTGTGCCATGCGTACACTGAGTGCAACCAGGCATAACGGAAGGCAAGAACAGCAGTTCCGACTGTGCATACGCAGGGGACAGCATTTCAGATCCCACTCTGAGGCCGGAAATCTGTTCGAGAGCAACGCCGATATTCCACGGAAGGAGAGAGACACACCTGATTTCGCGGGTGCCCGATCGCCCGCGGGAGAACAGGCAAACGCGTGTCAGAATGGGGCTATGAGTTGGCCACGCCCTGCGCCTTCGGTATATTTTCCCCGCTGTTTTTCCAGACAGGGGCGCCGGGATCGTCGCATGCAGGCGAACGCGATGCATCGGTCCGGTTGCACCAGAAAAGCAGCGCAGCACAGAATCACGCCGACCGCGCCACAGGGAAAAGGAGAACGGAAAATGGTAGGGGTTGTTCCCGAGTATCAACTGGATCAGCACGGTTTCACGAACCTTGGGACGGTCCACTGGAATCTTTCGACGTCATTGCTTTACGAGGAAGCCATCAGACGGAGAGAAGGACAACTCGCCCATCTCGGGCCCCTGGTGGTAAAAACGGGACACCATACCGGGCGCTCACCGAACGACAAGTTCGTTGTGCAAGAGGAATCCACAGAATCAGAAATCTGGTGGGGCAAGGTCAATCAACCCTACGAAGAGAAGAAATTTCACGGAATGTACCGCCGTCTCCTTGCATACATGGAAGGTCGGGACGTCTTCGTCCAGGATTGCGCGGTTGGGGCCGATCCTCGTTACCGGATTCCAATTCGCATTATTACGGAGGACGCGTGGCAGAACCTTTTTGCACGCAACATGTTTATCCAGCTTCCTCGCGAGGAATTGCGCACCCATGTACCACAGTTTACGGTCATCGCAGCTCCGCGTTTTCACGCGATACCGGAAGTCGACGGAACGCGCTCTGAAGTGTTCATTCTCGTGAACTTCGGAAAACGCCTCGTTATTATCGGCGGAACCGCCTATGCCGGGGAGATCAAGAAATCGGTATTCACGTTCCTGAATTACCTGCTGCCTCGCGGCGACGTGTTATCTATGCATTGTTCAGCCAACGTCGGTCCGGACGGAGACACTGCCATCTTTTTCGGTCTTTCCGGTACCGGAAAAACCACACTTTCGGCTGACAAAGGTCGCAACCTGATCGGGGACGACGAGCACGGGTGGAGCGACCACGGCATTTTCAATTTTGAAGGCGGCTGCTACGCAAAAATGATCCGCCTTTCGGCCGAGGCGGAACCTGACATCTACGAAACAACACGAAAGTTTGGCACAATTCTCGAAAACGTCATGATGGATGCAAACACCCGTCGTCTCAATCTGGATGACGATGGGCTTACTGAGAACACGCGCGGTGCGTACCCCTTGAGTCACATTCCGGGCGCCGTTGTCCCAAGTGTCGGTGATCATCCGAAAAACATCCTGATGCTGACGTGCGACGCCTTCGGCGTAATGCCTCCTATTGCCGCGTTGACCGCGGATCAGGCAGGGTACTACTTCCTTTCGGGATACACTGCCAAGGTTGCCGGAACGGAAAAGGATATGGGAAACGAGCCCCAGGCAACCTTCAGCACCTGCTTTGGCGCTCCTTTCCTCGCGCTGCCGCCGACACGGTATGCGGACCTGCTCGGAAAAAAGGTCCGCGAACACAAGACCAAATGCTGGCTTGTGAACACGGGGTGGAGCGGCGGACCGTTCGGCGTAGGGTCACGAATGAAGATCCAGACCACCCGTGCGCTGATCCGCGCCGCCCTTTCAGGCAAGCTGGACGGCGTCGCGACGAAACCGGACCCGTTTTTCGGGTTCCTTGTCCCTGAGTCATGCGAAGGCGTCCCCTCGGATGTGTTGCAACCGCGCAATACGTGGGCCGACAAAGAAGCGTATGACCGACAGGCGAAAGAACTCGCGGCTCGCTTCTCGGAGAACTTCAAACAATACGAAGGAATGGCTCCGCGAGAAGTCACAGAATCGGGACCCAAGGCGGGTTGACACTTTCCCTGACTGGGCAACGGAGGGGTTGGTAAGCGAGAGCGCCAGCCCCTGTCGTTTTTCGTTTCGTCGGGGTTCCCGCTGGACCGCCCGGGAGGAATCATGGCTGCAAGCAACAAACGCAGAATGGAAGCGGAAGATTTGTACCGCTTCAGGCTCATCAGTGACTGCCGGATCAGCCCCGACGGCAGTTCCGTTATCTACGTTCTCAACCGGGTCGAGCGCAAAACGGAAAAGAAGTTCGCGAATCTCTGGATGGTCCCGGTCCGTGGCGGCAACCCCGTGCAGTTCACTCAGGGCGACCAGATCGATTCCAGTCCCCGGTGGTCCCCGGACGGATCGCGAATTGCGTTCCTGTCAAACCGCGGTGGTGCGCAGAATCCGCACTTGCATGTGATCCCCGTCGGGGGCGGAGAAGCGAAAAAGGTCGTGGATCTTCGCGGCGAGTTCGGCGACTTTGTCTGGGCAAACGATAACAAGACGGTGTATTTCGCATTCCGCAAAACCGACCACGAAGTCCTCGAACGCGAGAAAGATGAGACAGCGAAAAAGCTGGGCGTCGTCTCAAGGAAGATCGAACGCGTGTTCTTCCGCGAAGATGGCCACGGATTTCTTCCCAAAGAACGCTGGCATGTGTGGTCGCTGAACACAAAGACTGGGAAAGCCCGCCAGCTGACGCATGGAGAAATCGCTGACGAGGTCTATCCCAGCGTCTCGACGGACGGAGAACGGGTGGCGTTCCTTTCCAACCGGAGCCATGACCCCGACCTCGATCCGGAGGCAGTGGACCTGTTCGTCATGCCGGCACGAGGCGGCGCTGAACGGAGAATCGATACGCCCATCGGGGCGAAAAGCCATCCGGTGTTCTCGCCTGACGGACGTTGGATCGCGTATTTCGGAACCGAGGGCAGGGGCGCCTGGGGACAGAACGGCAAGTTATGGGTGGTCCCGAGTGATGGATCGGCTCCACCCAGGAACCTCACAGGAGAGTATGACGTGGACGTCCCGGGGTGGACAATAAACGACCTCGGCGGCGCGGTGATGATGCCTCCTGTATGGTCTCCTGATTCGGCGGCGATCTACTTTCAGGTCGCCCGCCACGGGTGCACGAACCTCTGCCGTATCGGCATCGACGGGAGCAACTTCGAAACCGTCGTTGCGGAAACGGGTGTGGTAGGTGCTTTTTCTTTTGATGCGGGGTTCAAGCGCCTGGCGTTCTTCTTTGCCAATCACGTTGAGCCGGGTCAGGTGAAAGTCCGGAACCTTCGCACAGGGTCGGAGCGCCAGCTCACGGCGGAGAATTCAGCACTTCTCCAGAAAATCGCGTGGGGAACCATTGAGGAAGTATGGTTCAAAGGCGCCGATGGCCATAACGTACAGGGTTGGATCGCCAAACCGCCGGATTTCGACCCGAGAAAGAGATACCCGGCCATTCTCGAGATTCACGGCGGTCCGCATCTGCAGTACGGCTGGTTCTTCATGCACGAGTTCCATTTTCTCGCGGCCAACAACTACATCGTCTTTTTCTGTAATCCACGCGGCAGCCAGGGCTACGGCGAAGCGCATGCCCGTGCAATCGAGAATGACTGGGGTGGTGCCGATTACCGGGACCTCATGAAATGGACGGATTTCGTTGCACAGCAGCCTTACGTTGACTCCGCAAGGCTCGGAGTAACCGGCGGCAGCTACGGTGGTTTCATGACGAACTGGATCATCGGTCACACACACCGATTCAAAGCCGCGGTTACCCAGCGAAGCGTAAGCAACATGATCAGCATGTATGGAACGAGCGATTTCAACTGGAGCTTCGAGAGGGAAATGGGTGGTCGCCCCCCGTGGGATAGTGTGGAGAATTACTGGAGGCAGTCACCCATGAAGTACCTCGGGAACGCCACAACGCCGACGCTGGTCATCCACAACGAAAATGACCTGAGGTGCGCCATCGAACAGGGCGAGCAGGTGTTCACGGCCCTCAAGCGACTGGGCGTCGAAACTGCCATGATCCGTTTTCCTGATGAGTTCCATGGAATGAGCCGCAATGGGCGAACGGATCGCCGAATCGAGCGATTGAAGAGCATTCTTGGCTGGTTCGACAAATACCTGAAGCAATGACGTTTTGAGGGAGAAAAGGCGTGAAGATATACCTTTGCACAGACATGGAAGGCGCGTCCGGCGTTACTATGCGGTCCGAGATTGAACCGGGCCAGGAAAGGTACGAGTTCGGAAGGCGCATGTTGACTCGCGACGTGGCGGCGGCGGTGGAAGGTTTGAAAGCGGGCGGAGCAACGCGAGTAGTTGTGCTGGATGGACACGGCGGCGGAGACAACTTCCTTTACGACGAATTGCCCGCGGGAGCCGAATACATCTGTGGCCGCGGCGGCGATCCAATCCCGTTCCTGGACGACTCATTCGACGCCGTAGGGTTTGTAGGGCAGCATTCCATGGCGGGTACGCCCGACGCAGTCTGGCCCCACACACAGTCGTGGACGGACGTACTGGGTCTTTGGGCAAACGGGCGTGAGATTGGCGAGATCGGGCAATTCGCGATTTTTGCGGGGCATTACAACCTGCCGGTCATCTTCCTCAGTGGCGATCGAGCGGCGTGTGCCGAGGTACGAGCATTGTGCGGGGAAGTGCAGACCGTCGCCGTGAAGCAGGGGTGCTCTCCGACGCGTGCGCTCTGTCTGTCACGTGCTGAAGCAGACAAAGCGATTTACGAAGCTGCTCGGGAATCCGCCCGCGGCGCAATCCGCACGGCACCTTGCAGAGTGGAGGTTCCCGTGGAAATCCGGGTTCGCTTCACAAAAACCTCTCTGGCGGACGGATGCGTCCAAACAGGGGCTGAACGCGTTGACGAAGTGACCGTTCGACGTGTGGTACCCTCCGCGCTGGACATTTACCGCATGTGAGTTTCAGCAACAAAACACCGTCGGTTCACGCGAGTTCGGCCGCAAGACTCAGAGCAGCCTCGACGACCGCCTCCCCCGAACCCGGTGCGCAAGGGCTCGATCGTGCGGGACGTTCCTCGTACCCGTTCTGACTGTACGCCTCTCTCGTCGGGAGGTACCCGAGTTTTCCCCCGCAGCAGTCTGCCACGAGTGTGTTTGAGGCAGGAGAGCGAGCGATGATCGCGTCCCCCAGTTCCGAAAACAACTCTCCCGGCACGCCCAGTATTCTCACCCCGCCGATTCGGATTCCGTTCACCTCTACGCGGATTTGTTCTGGCATTTCCGCAAGAAGAAGCTTCTCGCGCGCCCAGACTGCATCGATCGGCAACGGCGAAAGCATCTTGGATTGTGCAAACACGCTGCGGGCAGAAGCGAGTTCGCTTTGTTCCACGGAACGGCGTTCCAGGGTGACGGAAGCGCACGCGATTGCCAGAGGGCCGGGAGTTGAAACACGCACGCGCCATGCCTGAACGGCCTGCTCGGTGATCGCTCTCGCCATGTGTTTTGCATACTCGTACCCGCTCTGAGGAGACGCGTCGAACACGTTCAGGTGGTTGATATCCCCTGCGGGAGCACGCAGGAACAGCGTCTCCGGATGCCCCGGGAATTCGTGCGTAATGTGATCACACACCCGCCCGGGATAATCGGCGGACACTTCCGTCCCCCCGACCACGTCTGCGTGGCACGGAAAACTGGCAACCACGATCGGCAGTCGTGTTTTGTCACGTTCAAAGCCTATCAGGGTTACCGGTGTCCGAATCCGACGCTGGGGACCTACGATGTCGGGGTTCATCTTCCCGGGGTTCGTCCGAACGGTCCCATCTTTCATGAGGTATCGGCGCTGAAACGCAACTCCGGGCACCTCTCTCTGAGCGAAGGACACCCCGGCTTCGGCAAGGTCATACCATGCAGTCTCCGCCGCCCTTGCGGTTTTTTCCGGGATAGAGCGCGCGTACTCGTCACTCCTGGGTGTCTCAAAAGAGTCCACCAGTGCGGGACCTGTGTGAGTATGCGTGCAAAACAGGATGATATGTTGCTCGTCAACGGGGACACGCTCCGCAACGGCCTTTCGTATGGCAGCGACGTCTGCATCCGCAAGCCCGATAAGATCAAACGAGATTAAGAGCGCTGACGTCTGACCGTCGGTCAGGGCCAGTGCGCGTGCGAAGAGAGGATCGTGCACGCCGCTCGCGTAGCGCGCGTTCAGATACCCCGATACAGGCGTGCCGACGAGCGGACTGATTTCGATAAGGCCGAACCCGGCTTTGACCATTCCAGAAACCCCTCCAATACGAGAATTTGGCGTCCTTCAGTTCCAGCGCGAAGCCATGGCTTCGGCGAGCGGAACGAGTTTCATGAACATCCGCGCCGCGTGTTCGCCATACGTGCCCGACGCCGTACCCCCGAGAACGAACCCGTCAGGACCCGCCTGCAGAAGGCGTTCCGAAGCGACAGGTTCTATTTCGCTCCACTCCAGCGATTCCATGATTTCCATGTCGTCCAGATTGCCGACGAGACAGACCTTGCCTCCGAGTTTCTGTTTGGCTTCTTCGAGGTTACAATCCCCCCAGGGAGGTGCTTCCATCGGATCGAGGGCGTGCATGCCGATTTCCACGAACTGGTCGTAGAAGCGCGTGACCGGACCGTGGTTGTGATAGTACGCGACCGCACCGTGGCGCCGCATGATGTCGCACAGCTCCCTGTCTGGTTCGACCACCAGTTCCTGAAACGCTTCGGGGCCCAGTTGCACGCTGGCATATTCGCCACCAACGATTCTGAACGCATCCATACCCTGGGCGCATGCACGCTCTATGTACGCGTTGATCCGGTTCGCAGCCGTCTGCACAAGCCTGCGCATGACGTCAGGAGCGTCCAACCAGAGGAGACAGAAGTCCTCGGGGGAATAAAGGGATGCGGGAAGACATATCGCGTCGCCCATGCCCGCAAGGACGAGGCCCTCCTCGCCTATTTCCTGTTTGACACGATAGAAATCCGCAAGATCAGGCTCTGGCGGAGTGTAGGGAATCGACAACCATTTCTCTGCATCTTCCGGGGTGCTGCAGAAGTACTCAACGGTTGCTGACGCAACGTCGGTACTCCGCCAGACGGAACGCATATCCCCCAGCGGCGTGTGGACTATCGTGATACGGTCCCTTCCGTCCTGAATTCGCTCGGTCGGGCAGTTTTTTCCCCAGATTGGATCCCCACCCAATCCGCACTGGATGAACGGATCAGTGGTCCGTATCAGATCACGCGCGATCGGAGAATCGCGTGGAAGGCGCCCAAGGTCAAAAGGGCCGACCGGGACACGATCTGGAGTATCATTGTGGATAGCAGTCAGAAGGCGCTCGCGGGAAGTCATGGGAAGCTCCACAGGAAACAATGCCGGAAGCAGAGGGAAAGTAATCTGAACCTAAATCATCCGGCCTCTAGAGCGCAACCGAGGGGTAGGCACAGTTTGTTCCGGAGCAGCGGCACAAATGAAACGCCGGCGGAAGGGAGGGACACCTCCCGTCCACCGGCGCAAATTGGTCATCCGCCACCCGTTCCCTGTTCCGCACCGCCAACGCCCGCGGAGTTTCCGCGGGTACCCCGTCAAGGGAATCCGGGTGACGAAAGCGGCATACGCGCCAAGGGTTTTTCCCCGGCAGACAAGCCACCGAACCAACCAATAGCAACAATCATACCCGTGCTAATCGGATGCGGCCGATTCGCTGTTCCGAACGCCCGTGTGCGGACTTCTTTACCGTACGATTCCGTACGGCAGTGCGCGGTTTGGAACACGTCGCCCGGACACTCTGACGTGAATCGTCCTCCTGTGCGTCTTGCGCCGGGATACGCCCGGTCAAGTCCTGCTCTCAGAACTGATCCGTCACGCAGCCTTCTGATGCGGGCGAAACGTTTTCGATGAATTTGCGCAGTGTGCCATTGGTTGCCTTGTAAGGCGGGGCAACCCAGGCGTTCCTACGAGCATTCATCTCATCATCGGAGATGTGCACGATGAGCTGCCTCGAACGTGCGTCAATGGTGATTTTGTCACCGGTCCGAACCAGCGCGATAGGTCCGCCGTCCTGTGCTTCCGGTGTCACATGCCCCACGACGAACCCGTGCGTCCCACCGGAGAAGCGCCCGTCGGTGATGAGAGCTACGCTGCTTCCGAGACCCTTTCCCATGATCGTGGCGGTAACGGTGAGCATTTCGCTCATACCGGGTCCGCCTTTCGGCCCTTCGTAACGGATAACCACGACGTCGCCCGGTTTGACCTCGTCCCTTTCCAGAGCACGGAGAGTCTCTTCCTCTCCGTCGTACACTTTTGCCGGGCCGCTGAACACTTCGCCCTCTTTGCCGGTTATCTTTGCGACCGCACTTCCGGGGGCAAGGTTGCCGTAGAGAATCTGTATGTGCCCGGTCTTCTTTATCGGGTTACTCAAAGGCATGATAACCGTCTGCCCCGGTTTGAGATCGTCTGCCTCGGCGAGATTCTCAGCGAGCGTCTTTCCGGTCACCGTCAGGCAACTGCCATCGAGATATCCTTCTCTCAGAAGAAGCTTCTGCACGGCCGGAACGCCTCCAACGGTATGCAGTTCTTCCATCACGTATTTCCCGCTTGGTTTCAGATCCGCGATGTACGGGGTTCTGTCGCTTATGCGCTGGAAGTCATCTACCGTCAACGGAACCCCCGCAGCCTTCGCAATGGCGATAAGATGCAGGACGGCATTCGTTGACCCGCCCAGCGCCATGACCATCGTGATCGCATTCTCAAGGGCTTTTCTCGTGATGATGTCCCTCGGCTTGATATCCTTTTCGATCAGGTTCCTGACTGTCGCGCCTATTGTCCGGCACTCCTGCGTTTTCTCAGGGCTCTCCGCCGGTCTCGATGAACTGCCCGGCACGGTCATCCCCAACGTCTCGATCGCTGAGGCCACGGTATTCGCAGTATACATCCCTCCACAGGCACCTGCTCCAGGACAGGCGTGCTGAAGGATGTTTTTGAGTTCCTCTTTGGTGATCTGGCCGGAGAGATACTGCCCGAAGCTCTCGAATGATGACACAATGTCGAGCTTCTTACCATTCCAGTATCCCGGAGCTATCGTTCCGCCGTAAATCATCAGGGCGGGGCGATTAAGCCTGCACATCGCGATGATCGAGCCGGGCATGTTTTTGTCACATCCCGGAAGGGCAATGACTGCGTCGTACCAGTGCGCGGCAACCACCGTCTGGATGGAATCGGCGATGATTTCCCGGGACTGGAGGGAGTAATTCATACCGTCGGTTCCCATCGCAATCCCATCGCTCACCCCGATTGTGTGGAACACAAGCCCGACCATGCCGTTTTCCCAGACTGATTCCTTCGCGTATCCGGCGAGCTTGTTAAGATGCATGTTGCAGGGATTGCCATCGTATCCCATGCTCGCGATACCAACCTGAGGCTTGGAAAGGTCTTCCTCCTTGAGCCCGATTGCGTACAACATCGCCTGAGAAGCCGCCTGCGAAAGCGGTTCCGTAATGCGCCGACTGTATTTGTTCAGTACCATGGTTTGACCTCCCGTAGGGGATTGAGCTCCACAAGTTGTGCCTGCCACGCGCGGATTCCATGTTGTACAAATATCCGGCCGCTATCCAAGCTATCAAAGCCGGAAAAGCCTCCGAGTATGTGCACGCGCTGGTATGTCACCGGTTCTGAGGCGTGGAAAGCCGGTTTGGGAAATCCTCCCACCATCCCTATCATTTTCCAGCGAAGGCCCCCTCGCCATCACTCGCGGACGTCAACCGTCCCTGTCCCGACCGCTCAAAAGGGGGCACAAACGGCGCCACGAACTCTCACAACCTGGAGCACCTCTCTCCAAACCCGACTATGACGGAGACGGAAATGCCGCGCAGGCAAATGGATATACCGATAACCCACGTGCATCACGGCGCGTACACGCTCGAGGGTGACATTGAGCCGATCAT
Source organism: Candidatus Latescibacterota bacterium (assembly GCA_029547385.1). Lineage (GTDB taxonomy): Bacteria > Latescibacterota > MWCZ01 > MWCZ01 > MWCZ01 > MWCZ01. The sequence continues at coordinate 7,059 of JAKPPK010000175.1, read as the reverse complement.
CGCGGAACTGAGACCGGCGCCACCGGTTCTTTACCAGTGCAGCAGCACGGCAACGCCGCTGCCAAACACCGCGGGTGCTGCCATCGCCACTCCCACCGACCCGGACAGGTTTTGTTCCCCTCACGAAATCCGGGAGCGCCTCAATCTAGCCCGAAAATGGGTAAGTGAGCTGCACGGAATCGGCATCCGGTGGGTAATTCCGTACACATGTAACGTGAAGCTGGGCGGAAAGTACGAAGGCCGGAAGGGCATCTGGAAGTTCTACGACCACTGGGATGATTACGCCTTTCTCGGCATCGGTCCGCGGCCGGAAGCAGACCCCATCGAATGGATGGCCAGGGAACGTGACGGACAACTTCATTACTCCTATGAGAAGCGCCACCCCGGCTTCACGTCGTGCGGGTGGTACAAGTACACGCCCTGCCTGAATAACCCGCATTTCAATATCTACCAACGAGCCAACGTTCGCACCATTGCGCTGGCCGGATACGATGGCGTGTTCGTGGATAACAACAACATCAACTGCTACTGCCAGCACTGCGAGAAGCTGTTCAAAGATTGGATGAGCAAGAGGCACACGCTGGACCAGTTGCATGAGCGTTTCGGCTGGAGCACGTACGACGAGGTCCACCTCGGCTGGCGCGGAAACCGGATGGACTGGGTCAAGTACGACCCTCTGTTTCGCAGGTTCGTGGGGGACACTCTCACCTCCCAGGAGAAAATCAAGTGGTTTGAGACGGACGACATGAAGGAAATCAAGCTTCAGGAGGCAGGGAGCGGTTGGCTGTGGGGACGCAGTAACGAATTCCTGAGCTGGGTTTATGTTCGCATTTCTCCGGAAGAACGCCGAAAGACGTGGGGCGTGGAACACATCGAGGACTCGTGGGGAATCCGCGACGAGCGTGACCGGCTCCTGTGGGCAGAAACGTCACGTTTCTGGGCATCGTGCATCCGCGAGAACCTGCGAAAGATAAAGGGGTACGGGCAAGAGGTCTCCGGAAAGGATTTCCTTGTTGTACCCAACTGGGGAGAGTTGCTGACCTTCCAGGAACTCGCCTTCCGAGAAGACATGGGGCATGATATTGAAGAGTGGGCGCCTGCAACAGACATTGTGTTCTGGGAGGACAACCGGGATCCGGGCAGAACCGCTGAAGGCCTCTATTTTGACTACAGCCTTGAGTACAAACTGGCGCACGCGGCTGGTGTCCGAAGCGGCGCAATGGCGGCGTTGCCCGGCGACCACGGTACCTGCGCCCTCGCGCATGGTGAAGCCGTCGCCCATGGTGGGGCGTTTATTCAGCGCGGTCCCGAATTCGCCGATCTGAGAGGAGATTTCAACCGGTTTCTTTCGGAGCATCGAGACTGGTTTGAGGGACATGTGTCGGCCGCGCGGGTAGGTCTCGTCCTTTCATTCCAGACGTACCGTCTGGGGGGAAATACGCACATTCGCGACACGTTCCGCCTCTTTCAGTTCCTCAACGACCAGCAGGTGCCTTTTGACATCATCGTGGATACCCAGCTTCCCGACAAAGTGCTGCTTCGCAGCTACTCGCTGCTTGTGTGTTCGGAGCTTGCGGCTTTGAGCGACGAAGCGACTGCAGCTTTTGAAGAATACGTCAATGGCGGCGGGATTCTTTTCGGTTGCGGAGCCCTCGGCACCACCGACGAATTCGGGGCACCGAGATCGGGATTTCTCGCCGGGACATCTGGAGAGAACCTGATACGTTACAACCGTTTGAATGATGTGCTCCCACCGGGACAGATTTCGCGAGAGGACGCTCTGGAATTCGTTACAAACATCTGGCGATATCTTAACTGGTCCGTCACAAAATGGCCGCTGATTAACGCCGGAGACTATGCAGTCAAAATCGAACGATTCGTTGATCCCGGAGCTATTGGAGCGCGCATTCCGGGATGGTCGAATTTCCAGGTTGCCGATCCCCACGCGTGCAATGGTCTGAGGGTGGTTCCGTATTCGAAGGTCAGCGGACGCCGCCGTGAGCTGAGTGTCCATCTGCTCAATTACAACGTCGATCTGACCTTGCCCGCGGGAGCAAGGTCCACAGAGATCATGCGGGACGTCGCTATTTCGCTTCCGGTCGGACACGGACTTGTTCTTCGAGATGCCCGCTGCGCTCGGCCTGGCAAAGAAGTGGAGATCGTCGACGCGTGCGTCAAGGCTGATCGAGTGATGTTCAGTGTGCCTGAACTCGGTGTTTACGCGTTGGTACACCTCACTTTCGATAACCACCCTACACGCTGAATTCCTGAGGGAACACGGATGGAAACAGAAATCCCTGTCGTGACGAAAAACGATTTGGTCACCGGTTTGCGCTCAGTTGGTCTTTCGAGAGGCCAGCATGTTGTCGTCCACAGCTCCCTTAGCCGGTTCGGCAGGGTGGAAGGCGGTGCCGAAACCGTGATTGCGGCGCTCAAAGAGATTATCACGCCTGAAGGGACCGTGGTCATGCCTACCTTCACAAGCCGTATCGAATTCTTCGCCGAAGCTCTCGTCGCCCGCTGTGTGGCTCAGGGCAAGGATGGCTTTCATGGCACAGTAGCGGAACTTTACGACACCGTTCGGCAGATCTGGTTGGATGCGGGCTTTCAAATTGTTCCGTTCGATACGCCTGCGGCCCTCTGGAAACGCTTCCATGACGAAGGTGTGTTCACTCACTGGAAAAACTGGGAGATTTCCCCCCAGATTTTTCCCCTGCCGGACGACGAGTTCGTGCACATCGTGAAGCACGGTCGACCGTTGCCACCGGATCAATTGCACCCGTGGTGCATCGCCGGAACGGTCGGCATCATCCCTGAGACGTTCAGGAAACAACCCGATGTGCGCAGGAGTCAGCATTATTCAGGATCGTTCGCAGCGTGGGGCTCCATGACGGATTTCGTCCTCAAAGGGCACGACAACTACTCGCCGAGGGTGTTCGAAGACCATCCCTTATACCGGATGAAGGAAATCGGGGGAAAAATCCTTCTTCTGGGAATAAACCACGGCAACAACTCCACAATTCACGTCGCCGAAGAAGCTGCAGTGAGAGCGAAGGGCGTCAAAGTTCCCCACGAATACCTCGGGCACTTCATGAACATTGAAGCACCTCTTGATGCGGCAGGCGGGCAGACACACGGGAAGATAGGAAATGCGGAGGTGCGACTGGCGGACACCCGCATCCTTTACCGCGTCTGCGCCGAGATACTGGATGCGAAACTTGCGGGTGGGGAACTGGTTCCTGTCGGATAAATGATTCGATGCGTTCCGGCGCTACGGCTCCACCCATCGCAAACCCGGGACCTCATTGCCGTTTTCGTCGGTTACGCGAAGGTAGAAGCCCCAGGCCCTCCGGACGTTACCACACTTGACCATGATCTCGCTCCAACCGGGAGTAAGTTGGACGGGGATGACGTTTTCGTCGCGCAGTGCGACCCGCCCGCGGGTCGACCGGAGCACCTCCCTTCCGTTCACAAACACCGCAACATAGTCGTTGCTCCCGACCCGCAACTCTGCGCGGGTCAACGTCGGGACGTCCACCCACGCGACGCTGTACGCGAGCACGCTGTCCTGCCCGCTCACGATTTCCTTCAGATCAACGAATCCCGTCGCGTCCAGATCCACTCGTTTCCACCGCAGGTCTCCTCCCGGCGCGTCGTACCCATCGTACTCCGAATACACGGCGGCCAGATCAACGCCTCGTTCAGGAGGGTACACAACCGAAAATTCGTTCTTCCGGCAGGGGAAAGGTCCAATATGCCATAATCGCGGCGGAGTCCCGGGGAACACCACAGGGAAGCGATTCCGCACGAGCTCGGCGCGCGTGGCGAACGCCGAGTCGGTGATCACGGGTTTCTCCCGCAGAACTGCCAGGTACGCCTCGAGGTTGACATCCGTCGGCAGAGTATCATTGTATGCTGCGTGGTACCTTCTCATTGCGGTCTCGCTCATCTGCCACAGAACCGGCCCATGCCCGTAAATCCACGCGTACTCACGGCTTAACTGTCGCACAGCCGCGTACTGCCTGCGGAATTCCTCCGGCGGGAAATTGGCGCTCTTGTCGGCGTACGATCCCACGATCCGATCTCCGAAGGTCTCCGTTTTGCCTGAGTAACCCATGAACCGCCCGGACGCATCCATGACCATCCTGTAGTACCCGAGCGGCCACATTCCCGTTGCGATCGAGCCGCGTCGCATCCAGTATTCGAACGCGCGTTTGTCTCTCGACTGGTTCAACGCTTTCCGAACCGCCAGATCAATGGACAAAGTGTTGTTCAGTATCCGCTCCGGGTCGGTAACGTCATACATGTTCTCGACACACATGTGGATGCCCCCCGGTGCGTCAACCTCCGCCAAAGCATCTACCATGCCGGCAAAAAGCTGGACACCCAGCGGGCCGTACGTCCACACCGTTTCCGGCAGATGCCAGTTCACCATGTCAGGGAATTCCGAAATCATCGCTGACATGATTTCGTATCCCCGTTGATGCGCCTGGTCCGGCAATCGATCGCGAGGGTATCCTTCCCGAAGGTATGCCTCATAAGTCAGTTCGTATGTGGGATAGATGTACTCGATATCCAGAGCCACTCCGGCGAAACCGGCGTCTCGCGCGAAGATTGCGCACTGACGGAAGTTCTCGCAGAGGCTGTCCCATGCCGCGTCATCGAACCAGTCGGGTAGAGGACGATAGAACGCAACCTTGATGCTGTTGGAATTCATTCCCGCCGCTCTGCACTGCTCGTTCATGCGCTTGCAGATCTGGAACAACGGGTTACCCTCTCCGACCACACGGCCCGCGGGCTCATCGGGCGTGAACGTTGTCGGTTGTTTCCAAATGTCGCTATCCCAGCTGTGCATGATGTCGGCGACCATGAACCCGTCGATCCCGTTCCTTGCGAAATACCCAGCGCTGTCAGCAAGGAATTCCGGTGCAATCGTCGTGAACACGAGTGTCTTCACGCGCTCGGGGTATGGATCGGGAGCATACGAGTATGTTCTTGGTGCCGGAGCCACCGGGGGTTGCTGGCCGGCTGTCAACACAGCCGGTTGCGGTGCGCAGGAAAAAAGAACAACGGCGGGAAACAGCAGGTAAGGAACAACGCGACTAAGCGATTTCACGACCACCTCTTGCGGCAAATGAGATTATGCATTAACCATACAACGGAACGGCTCTTCCGTCCAACGCGGCCGCGAACTTGCCGCTTATGTCAAACAGCGTCCCGAACTTTGGGACGCACGCCGGGTACCGCATCCTGCGAAGGGAAATCTCTATGCCACAGACTCCTGAATGGGCAAAGGCCCAGACCAGCGCCCGACGTGTTCTGGAACGCTGGATTTCGTCTTCCATCGCGAGGAACCTTGAAATCCCGTACCACGGCATCCACGACGAAGGGAGTTTCACGGCCTCGTGGGACGCGTTTTACTTCACCACGCGGGATGCCCGCATTCGCGACTTTCTGGTGTGGCTCCGCGACGGATTTGCGGATTGGACGAAGGATAATCTCCTGCACGGGTATTACCCCGAAGGCGAGGTTCACCACGCCACCGAGCCGTTTACGCATTTCATCGCACGGTTCCGGACGCTTGTGCCGGCTGACCCGCTGACCGCCCATATGCTGGAAGATGCTGCCGAGCACGTGGGAAACTGGGTGCCTGAGATTCCAGCCTGGTACGACTGGAAAGCCCACTGCATGAAGAGCTGGCGCATCGGTACGCGGGTGGTCAAAACCACTCCCCCTGACGATTACGAGGAACCGGATTCTGTTCGACCCGCGATCATCGCGCTGGCAACATACGCGGTCACAGGAAAGGAACGCTATCTCGCGTTTTGCTGTGATTACGCCGATAAGTGGGCTGCGGCACTGCTGGAAACACCTCTTCCCCGCGTGCGATTTCTTCAGAGCGCCGAGGACCTGTACAACGACAGGATCGTCCATCAGGCTACAGGAAATCTGCAACTGCGCCTGGAACTTGTGGTGGCGTCAGGGCTTGCAGACTGGCTCATGGATCTTTTCTACCTCACAGAAAAGCCCACCTACGCGGAGGCTTCGCGAGTCGTCATGGCCGGTCTCGTGCCGGTTCTGGCAGATCCCCGGAACTCGGTTGCCGCGTCTCTTGTCGCAAAATACCGTCGGGTAACAGGAGACAGAAGCCTCGACGAAACCATTATTGCGTCGCTCGGAGAACCCCCACGCTACGACAAAGCAGGAATCGTTCTGCGCGAAGATTGGACGGACTCCAAGGAAACCCGCAAAGGGAAGTCGATGCTGCTGAACAAACGCATCGGACACAGGTTTGACCAGGTCAGGTGGGCAGACGAAGAAGGGCAGGAAGTCACCGAACCGACAGGCGCCGCGTGGGCTCTCGCGTGGCAGATCACTGGCGAAGAACGATACGCCGCGAGAGCGATGTTCCTAGCGGGTGAACGGCTGCGGCTCGCATTGGAGAAACTCCACGACGGGCGCGACCATGGGTGCGGAGGGAACACCGTCGGCGCGGTCGCTTCCGGGCACGGGAGAGCCGATCGGTTCGGACATGTGAACTCAGTCTGGGGACCTCTGGTGATCGGATCGTCCAGGGTGTTTTCTGCTGAACAGCCGCTGGTGATTTACCCTTACGGACTGCCTGATGGAGTTGCATCCCTGGTCAACTCGGCGGGCCACGCCGGAGTGGAATGGTTCAATAGGGGAGAGGTTGCCCGTACTGTCACGTGGGTAGATGGCTCAAGGCCTGACGCCACTCCGCGACACGTGATAATCCAGCCCGGAGAGCGACGGGAGGCTCCACTGGAGAAAACATTCCCGATCTCATGTGCCGGTGCGGGATGACGGCTCCCGGCGTGACCTGACCACGGTCTGTCGGGATCACTCGCCCGGCGGAACCGGTTCGTACGCTTTGCGGCCGTATACGCGTTCATAGGCTCTGCACGAGGGGCAGATTCCGCCTTCGACGTGTTTGACGAACCAGAATGCGATGCCTCGCTGCTTTTTTCTCGCGTGGCTGCATACCGGACAATCAACGCACTTCTGAGCGAGAGCGCGGTCCCTGTCGGTAACGTCCCG